>NZ_MTPW01000001.1:0-300000 GCF_002954765.1 Nonlabens arenilitoris
GGGCTATCACCTTCTATGGCTCCTTTTTCCAAAGGATTCTAATTCATTATGCATCAAATAGCGTGGTCCTACAACCCCAATTAGGCCGTAACCTAATTGGTTTGGGCTATTCCGCGTTCGCTCGCCACTACTAGGGAATCACTTTTGTTTTCTCTTCCTCCGGCTACTTAGATGTTTCAGTTCACCGGTTTGCTTCTTTACAGATGACATATCTTCAATATGCGGGTTGCCCCATTCGGAATCTGCGGATCAAATTGTATGTGCCAATCCCCACAGCTTATCGCAGCTTATCACGTCCTTCATCGCCTCTGAGAGCCTAGGCATTCCCATACGCCCTTAATTTGCTTATGGTATTCTTATTTATCTTGCAACGATACAAAATAAAGCCTTGCTTTTAATATTCAATATTTACTATAATAAATACAACTTAATGTACCTTTCGTTTCTCGTTTAATCTTTTCAATATGTCAATGAACGTTATAAGTCTTACAACTTATTATTGTGGAGAATATCGGAGTCGAACCGATGACCTCCTGCGTGCAAGGCAGGCGCTCTAGCCAGCTGAGCTAATCCCCATTATAAAATTCAGAATGTTGCATTCAGAATTAGCAATGTTGAATAACCAACCTCTAGAATTTCCTTTAAATATTTTAATGAACTATCACATAGTAAACTATGCATTGTAGTCTCAGGCAGACTCGAACTGCCGACCTCTACATTATCAGTGTAGCGCTCTAACCAGCTGAGCTATGAGACTGTTTAATTAAACAGACATAACCATCTAATCAAAAGTCTTTTCGACTTAATATATCAAGATTGAACTTTTAACATAATAAACACGCTAACTAAATAGCTTAACCACATAAATCTATTGTTGTTCCATTATTTCAGGAACTCCAGAAAGGAGGTGTTCCAGCCGCACCTTCCGGTACGGCTACCTTGTTACGACTTAGCCCAGTTACCGGTTTTACCCTAGGCAGCTCCTTGCGGTCACCGACTTCAGGTACCCCAGCTTCCATGGCTTGACGGGCGGTGTGTACAAGGCCGGGAACGTATTCACCGCATCATGGCTGATATGCGATTACTAGCGATTCCAGCTTCACGTAGTCGAGTTGCAGACTACGATCCGAACTGTGATAGGGTTTATAGATTCGCTCCACTCGCGTGGTGGCTGCTCTCTGTCCCTACCATTGTAGCACGTGTGTGGCCCAGGACGTAAGGGCCGTGATGATTTGACGTCATCCCCACCTTCCTCACGGTTTGCACCGGCAGTCTCGCTAGAGTCCCCGACTTGACTCGCTGGCAACTAGCAATAGGGGTTGCGCTCGTTATAGGACTTAACCTGACACCTCACGGCACGAGCTGACGACAACCATGCAGCACTTGTAATATGTCCGAAGAAAAATCTGTTTCCAAATCTATCATACTACATTTAAGCCCTGGTAAGGTTCCTCGCGTATCATCGAATTAAACCACATGCTCCACCGCTTGTGCGGGCCCCGTCAATTCCTTTGAGTTTCATTCTTGCGAACGTACTCCCCAGGTGGGTTACTTATCACTTTCGCTTGGCCACTCAGACGTCAATTCGTCCAAACAGCTAGTAACCATCGTTTACGGCGTGGACTACCAGGGTATCTAATCCTGTTCGCTACCCACGCTTTCGTCCATCAGCGTCAATATATTGTTAGTGATCTGCCTTCGCAATCGGTATTCTATGTAATATCTAAGCATTTCACCGCTACACACATATTCTAACCACTTCACAATAATTCAAGACTAACAGTATCAATGGCAGTGCCGGAGTTGAGCCCCTGCATTTCACCACTGACTTATTAGCCCGCCTACGGACCCTTTAACCCAATGATTCCGGATAACGCTTGCACCCTCCGTATTACCGCGGCTGCTGGCACGGAGTTAGCCGGTGCTTATTCTTACGGTACCGTCAGCTATCCTCACGAGGATAGGTTTCTTCCCGTATAAAAGTAGTTTACACCCATAGGGCCGTCTTCCTACACGCGGCATGGCTGGATCAGGCTTGCGCCCATTGTCCAATATTCCTCACTGCTGCCTCCCGTAGGAGTCTGGTCCGTGTCTCAGTACCAGTGTGGGGATCTCCCTCTCAGGACCCTACCTATCGTAGCCATGGGGAGCCTTACCTCTCCATCTAGCTAATAGGACGCATACTCATCTATCACCGTAACCTTTAATTATAAATCATGCGATCTCATAATACTATGAGGTATTAATCCAAATTCTTCGGGCTATCCCTCAGTGATAGGTAGATTGTATACGCGTTACGCACCCGTGCGCCGGTCGTCAGCAAAGAGCAAGCTCTCTCTGTTACCCTCGACTTGCATGTGTTAGGCCTGCCGCTAGCGTTCATCCTGAGCCAGGATCAAACTCTTCATCGTAGAATCTTTTTAAAGATCATTTATTGATCTATATAATTAATACTACTTAATTAGCGTAATTGTGTTTATCTATATTAAATCTTACCAGAAAATATTATCAAAATATCTTCTTATTATTTATTTTGTGCTGTCAATCAAAATCTCAATGAACTACTTCAAATTATAAAATCAAAACTTTGCCAATCCTCTCCCGATTCTCGTACTAGTATTTTAACCTTCTCTGAAGAACTAACGCTCTACTTCTGACATCATGTCTGCTGCAAAGCGGGTGCAAATATACTCACGTTTTTCTCTATCAACCAAACTTTTAACTAAATAAATTAAAATAATTTATAACACACATACAAACAACTAATTACAAACATCTATCCGAATTATTCTAACTCATATAACTTTATCAGGTAACGATATCGCAAATACATCAGAATACTTGAAACACTTAAATTAATTCAAAAAAATAATCACCGAATATCCATTATTTAATGGCTAGAAATTAAGTATATATTTTTAAAAATGTCTAATTACATTTACTTGTAATTAGACATTTTTTTTAACAGGATCCTCTTTTTAACTAAAAGGATTTATTATAAATCTTAAGCCTTTTAGATTACATCATCGAGTAAAAATGGAAATCTGAAAATAACTCATCTAAATTAGCGAGATAGATAAAATCAAAAATTAAACATAAAAAAGTCCCTACTAATTACTTAGTAAGGACTTAAAAGAAGGCGGCGACATACTCTCCCACAATAAAGCAGTACCATCTGCGCTAATGGGCTTAACTTCTCTGTTCGGAATGGTAAGAGGTGAGCCCCATCGCTATAACCACCTTAATGGTTCAGCTGAAACAATCAACTGTAAAAGTTGACATATTGAAATTTAAAACGATAATAATAAACATGATATAAAAAGCTAAAGGGTAGAATACCTAAGCTTACGGGTAATTAGTATCACTCGGCTATGACATTACTGCCTTTACACCTATGACCTATCAACGTGGTAGTCTCCCACGACCCTTTAAAGAAATCTCATCTTGTGATGGGTTTCGCGCTTATATGCTTTCAGCGCTTATCCCTTCCCGACGTAGCTACCCAGCAGTGCTCCTGGCGGAACAACTGGTACACCAGCGGTCAGTCCAACTCGGTCCTCTCGTACTAAAGTCAGATTCACTCAAATTTCTTGCGCCCACTACAGATAGAGACCGAACTGTCTCACGACGTTCTGAACCCAGCTCGCGTGCCACTTTAATGGGCGAACAGCCCAACCCTTGGGACCTTCTCCAGCCCCAGGATGTGACGAGCCGACATCGAGGTGCCAAACCCCCCGTCGATGTGAGCTCTTGGGGGAGATCAGCCTGTTATCCCGGCGTACCTTTTATCCTTTGAGCGATGGCCCTTCCATACGGAACCACCGGATCACTATGCTCTTGTTTCCAACCTGGTCGACTTGTAAGTCTCTCAGTCAAGCACCCTTATGCCATTACACTCTACGCACGGTTACCAAGCGTGCTGAGGGTACCTTTAGAAGCCTCCGTTACTCTTTTGGAGGCGACCACCCCAGTCAAACTACCCACCAAGCAATGTCCCCCGTTAGGGGTTAGGTCTCAAATAAGCAAAGGGTGGTATTTCAACAATGACTCCACAACGCCTGGCGACGCCACTTCATAGTCTCCCACCTATCCTACACATTACTTATCCAAGATCAATACTAAGCTATAGTAAAGGTGCACGGGGTCTTTTCGTCCCGTAGCGGGTAATCGGCATCTTCACCGATACTACAATTTCACCGAGCTCATGGCTGAGACAGTATCCAAATCGTTACACCATTCGTGCAGGTCGGAACTTACCCGACAAGGAATTTCGCTACCTTAGGACCGTTATAGTTACGGCCGCCGTTTACCGGGGCTTCAATTCAGATCTTCGCCGAAGCTAAACCCTCCTCTTAACCTTCCGGCACCGGGCAGGTGTCAGGCCCTATACATCATCTTTCGATTTAGCAGAGCCCTGTGTTTTTGATAAACAGTCGCTTGGATCTTTTCACTGCGCCCCACATTGCTGCAGGGGACCTTTCTCCCGAAGTTACAGGTCAATTTTGCCTAGTTCCTTAGCCATGAATCTCTCGAGCACCTTAGAATTCTCATCCCAACCACCTGTGTCGGTTTGCGGTACGGGCTGCTTCACTTGCTTTTCTTGGAAGTTGCTCCTCTGGATTATCCATGCAGCCGTAGCTTTATGGTACTATCCTAACCTTAAAAGTTAGTTCAACGTACTATTCCGTCAGTACGCACCAGATTTACACCTCCGTCACTTTTTGCGTGAGCAGGTACAGGAATATTAACCTGTTGTCCATCCACTTCCCCCTTCGGGTACGCGTTAGGACCCGACTAACCCTCAGCTGATTAGCATAGCTGAGGAAACCTTGGTCTTTCGGTGAGGGAGTTTCTCGCTCCCTTTATCGTTACTTATGCCTACATTTTCGTTTCTATACGCTCCAGAAAACTTCACAATTCTCCTTCAACGCCCATAGAATGCTCCCCTACCACTCCGTAGAGTCCATAGCTTCGGTAATATGTTTATGCCCGATTATTATCCATGCCGTACCGCTCGACTAGTGAGCTGTTACGCACTCTTTAAATGAATGGCTGCTTCCAAGCCAACATCCTAGCTGTCAATGCAGTACAACCTCGTTTATTCAACTTAACATATATTTGGGGACCTTAGCTGATGGTCCGGGTTCTTTCCCTTTCGGACATGGACCTTAGCACCCATGCCCTCACTGCTGATCATCATTTTATAGCATTCGGAGTTTGTCAGGAATTGGTAGGCGGTGAAGCCCCCGCATCCAATCAGTAGCTCTACCTCTATAAAACTAAATCAACGCTGCACCTAAATGCATTTCGGGGAGTACGAGCTATTTCCGAGTTTGATTGGCCTTTCACCCCTACCCACAGGTCATCCGAAGACTTTTCAACGTCAACCGGTTCGGGCCTCCACTGTGTGTTACCACAGCTTCACCCTGCCCATGGGTAGATCACACGGTTTCGCGTCTACCACTGCTAACTATACGCCCTATTCAGACTCGCTTTCGCTACGGCTACGTACCTGAAGTACTTAACCTTGCTAACAACGGTAACTCGTAGGCTCATTATGCAAAAGGCACGCCGTCACCCCAAAGGGCTCCGACCGCTTGTAAGCGTATGGTTTCAGGATCTATTTCACTCCCTTATTCAGGGTTCTTTTCACCTTTCCCTCACGGTACTGGTTCACTATCGGTCTCTCAGGAGTATTTAGCCTTAGCGGATGGTCCCGCTTGATTCATACAGGGTTTCACGTGCCCCGCACTACTCAGGATACCACTATCAATAACACTCTTTACCTATACAGGGCTATCACCTTCTATGGCTCCTTTTTCCAAAGGATTCTAATTCATTATGCATCAAATAGCGTGGTCCTACAACCCCAATTAGGCCGTAACCTAATTGGTTTGGGCTATTCCGCGTTCGCTCGCCACTACTAGCGGAATCACTTTTGTTTTCTCTTCCTCCGGCTACTTAGATGTTTCAGTTCACCGGGTTTGCTTCTTTACAGATGACATATCTTCAATATGCCGGGTTGCCCCATTCGGAAATCTGCGGATCAAATTGTATGTGCCAATCCCCACAGCTTATCGCAGCTTATCACGTCCTTCATCGCCTCTGAGAGCCTAGGCATTCCCCATACGCCCTTAATTTGCTTATGGTATTCTTATTTATCTTGCAACGATACAAAATAAAAGCCTTGCTTTTAATATTCAATATTTACTATAATAAATACAACTTAATGTACCTATTCGTTTCTCGTTTAATCTTTTCAATATGTCAATGAACGTTATAAGTCTTACAACTTATTATTGTGGAGAATATCGGAGTCGAACCGATGACCTCCTGCGTGCAAGGCAGGCGCTCTAGCCAGCTGAGCTAATCCCCCATTATAAAATTCAGAATGTTGCATTCAGAATTAGCAATGTTGAATAACCAACCTCTAGAATTTCCTTTAAATATTTTAATGAACTATCACATAGTAAACTATGCATTGTAGTCTCAGGCAGACTCGAACTGCCGACCTCTACATTATCAGTGTAGCGCTCTAACCAGCTGAGCTATGAGACTGTTTAATTAAACAGACATAACCATCTAATCAAAAGTCTTTTCGACTTAATATATCAAGATTGACAACTTTTAAACATAAATAAACACGCTAACTAAATAGCTTAACCACATAAATCTATTGTTGTTCCATTATTTCAGGAACTCCAGAAAGGAGGTGTTCCAGCCGCACCTTCCGGTACGGCTACCTTGTTACGACTTAGCCCCAGTTACCGGTTTTACCCTAGGCAGCTCCTTGCGGTCACCGACTTCAGGTACCCCCAGCTTCCATGGCTTGACGGGCGGTGTGTACAAGGCCCGGGAACGTATTCACCGCATCATGGCTGATATGCGATTACTAGCGATTCCAGCTTCACGTAGTCGAGTTGCAGACTACGATCCGAACTGTGATAGGGTTTATAGATTCGCTCCCACTCGCGTGGTGGCTGCTCTCTGTCCCTACCATTGTAGCACGTGTGTGGCCCAGGACGTAAGGGCCGTGATGATTTGACGTCATCCCCACCTTCCTCACGGTTTGCACCGGCAGTCTCGCTAGAGTCCCCGACTTGACTCGCTGGCAACTAGCAATAGGGGTTGCGCTCGTTATAGGACTTAACCTGACACCTCACGGCACGAGCTGACGACAACCATGCAGCACCTTGTAATATGTCCGAAGAAAAATCTGTTTCCAAATCTGTCATACTACATTTAAGCCCTGGTAAGGTTCCTCGCGTATCATCGAATTAAACCACATGCTCCACCGCTTGTGCGGGCCCCCGTCAATTCCTTTGAGTTTCATTCTTGCGAACGTACTCCCCAGGTGGGTTACTTATCACTTTCGCTTGGCCACTCAGACGTCAATTCGTCCAAACAGCTAGTAACCATCGTTTACGGCGTGGACTACCAGGGTATCTAATCCTGTTCGCTACCCACGCTTTCGTCCATCAGCGTCAATATATTGTTAGTGATCTGCCTTCGCAATCGGTATTCTATGTAATATCTAAGCATTTCACCGCTACACTACATATTCTAACCACTTCACAATAATTCAAGACTAACAGTATCAATGGCAGTGCCGGAGTTGAGCCCCTGCATTTCACCACTGACTTATTAGCCCGCCTACGGACCCTTTAAACCCAATGATTCCGGATAACGCTTGCACCCTCCGTATTACCGCGGCTGCTGGCACGGAGTTAGCCGGTGCTTATTCTTACGGTACCGTCAGCTATCCTCACGAGGATAGGTTTCTTCCCGTATAAAAGTAGTTTACAACCCATAGGGCCGTCTTCCTACACGCGGCATGGCTGGATCAGGCTTGCGCCCATTGTCCAATATTCCTCACTGCTGCCTCCCGTAGGAGTCTGGTCCGTGTCTCAGTACCAGTGTGGGGGATCTCCCTCTCAGGACCCCTACCTATCGTAGCCATGGGGAGCCTTTACCTCTCCATCTAGCTAATAGGACGCATACTCATCTATCACCGTAACCTTTAATTATAAAATCATGCGATCTCATAATACTATGAGGTATTAATCCAAATTTCTTCGGGCTATCCCTCAGTGATAGGTAGATTGTATACGCGTTACGCACCCGTGCGCCGGTCGTCAGCAAAGAGCAAGCTCTCTCTGTTACCCCTCGACTTGCATGTGTTAGGCCTGCCGCTAGCGTTCATCCTGAGCCAGGATCAAACTCTTCATCGTAGAATCTTTTTAAAGATCATTTATTGATCTATATAATTAATACTACTTAATTAGCGTAATTGTGTTTATCTATATTAAATCTTACCAGAAAATATTATCAAAATATCTTCTTATTATTTATTTTGTGCTGTCAATCAAAATCTCAATGAACTACTTCAAATTATAAAATCAAAACTTTGCCAATCCTCTCCCGATTCTCGTACTAGTATTTTAACCTTCTCTGAAGAACTAACGCTCTACTTCTGACATCATGTCTGCTGCAAAGCGGGTGCAAATATACTCACGTTTTTCTCTATCAACCAAACTTTTTAACTAAATAAATTAAAATAATTTATAACACACATACAAACAACTAATTACAAATCATCCTATCCGAATTATTCTAACTCATATAACTTTATCAGATAACGATATCGCAAATACATGAGAATACTTGAAACACTTAAGCCTAATAAAAGTCCCATCCATATACCTTGCCCATCATAGTCTAGTATTATTCCTAAATAATAAGATACAGGAAATCCTATCAACCAGTACGCAACGAAACATATTAAACTAGGAATCCAAACGTCTTGTAATCCACGCAAAGCACCTAAGAATACTACTTGCAAACCATCACTCACTTGAAAAAACGCTGCTACAACTAATAGACTAGACGCTATTTTAACAACTTCTATATCATCAATATAGACCCAAGGTAATTGAGCTCTAAAAGAGTAAAACATTAAAGCAAAAAAAACATCAAAGATCAAAGTCAGTAGGAATATAGATCTTGCAATTCTCTTTAACTCAGTAATATTACCAGCTCCTAATTGATTCCCGACTCTGATTGTCGCGGTAACACTTAGTCCAACACCTACCATAAAAGTCATTGCAGATAAGTTGAGAGCTATTTGATTTGCTGCTTGATTTTTAGTACCTAATACACCACTTAAAATTATCGCTGCTGTAAATAGACTAACCTCGAAAAACATTTGTAGAGCTGTAGGAAATCCTAAATGAAGTAATTTCTTAATTATGCTTACAGAGAAAGATTCTATTAATGTAAAATATTTTTTAAGCTCCACCTTTCGCGTAAGCAAAAAAATTAACACCGGTACCATTAATATTCTAGCTACCAATGTACCGTAGGCAGCTCCTTCAACCTCTAATCTAGGAAAACCAAATTCACCATAGATTAAAAGATAATTTAAAATAATATTTACAATGTTTGCTACTATTGTTGCCTGCATGGCAAATACGGTCTTAGATAGACCATCTGAAAATTGCTTAATTGATTGAAAAATCATCAATGGTATCATTGAAAAAGCCACAATTCTCATATATGGGATAGCTAATACTATCACCTCATCTGGCTGATCCAGAAAAAAGAGAATGGGTTCAGAGAGAAAAAGAAGAATACACAGTAACACTCCATTTATAGTTGAAACTAAAACACCGTTATGAAAGATACTTTTAACCTTTTGAAAATTACCTTTAGCATCAGCTTCAGCAACTAAAGGTGTTATGGCAAAGGAAAATCCAATACCTATACTAAGAGCTATAAAAATTAGAGTATTTCCTAAGGATACAGCCGCTAACTGAGCATCCCCCAATTTTCCAACCATTACATTATCAGCAAATGCAACTAGAAGATGCGCTATTTGCCCAGCCATTATAGGGTAAGCGATATTTAAATTTCTACCAAATTCACGTGTATAATCTTGTAATGCCATGTGTTATTAAAAGAGGCCAAATATAACGACAAAGGACTACTTAAATAAAGATAAAGAAATGTTTAAAAAGGACGCTCTTCACTAAAGGACCTTAATGAACAACTACTCGTTCTCTAACACCTTAATATACTTATCAATTTGACCTATCGCATTATCATCTAATTGAGGCATTACAATATGATTTTTGGATTCTAAAGATTGTAATAGAATATCACAGACTATCTTACGTGCCATAGGCTTATCATCAGATGGTATGATATACCATGGTGCTAGATCTGTTGATGTTTTAGATATGGCTTCTTCATAACAACTCATATATTTATCCCAGAGAGCTCTTTCTTTGAGGTCTCCACCAGAAAATTTCCAATTTTTCTCTGGCAAATGCAATCTTCTAAGTAACCTATTCTTTTGCTCGTCTTTGGATATATTCAAGAAAAATTTAAAAACATAGGTGCCATTTTGTGACAGTTCTTTTTCAAAATTATTTATCTGTTCAAAGCGCATATCCCAAAATTCCTGATTTACATCCTCGGGATGATTAATACCTGGTAAACTCTCAGCCATTAAATACTCTGGATGCACACGTGTAACTAAAACATTCTCATAATGGGTACGATTAAATATACCAAAATGCCCTTTGGAAGGTAATGCGATGTAGTGGCGCCATAAATATCCATGAGACAATTCAAGATCTGTAGGAACCTTAAAACTATGTTGCACGACACCACGAACATTAAAATCTTTAAAAACCTCCCTTACTAAACTATCTTTACCTGCTGTGTCCATACCTTGAAAACAAACCAGCACTGAGTGACGATCATGAGCATATAATTTTTCTTGAAATTGCGCTAAGGCTCTACGAGATTTTTCTAGCGCAGCATTTGCTTCTTTCTTACTCAACATTTTTTTAGGAAGTGTATCAAATTTATTTAAATCGATATCTCCTTTGGCTAGATAATCTAAAGGTTTAGTTTTCATAAAAAATGTTATTTACTAGCAAATGAATTAACATCTGTTTCACTTATCTCTTCACTTCCTAAAATAATTAATCGTTCCACAACATTTCGTAATTCCCTAATATTACCAGTCCAATCATAATTTTGTAATTTACCTATTGCTTTTTCCGAAAATTCTTTAGTTGTTCCGCCTTGTTCTTTGGCAATTTTTGCTGCAAAATGTTTTATTAATAAAGGAATATCTTCTCGTCTATCATTGAGTGATGGTACATTGATCAAAATGACCGCTAACCTGTGATATAAGTCTTCCCTAAATTTATTTTCTGAAATCTCATTTTTGAGATCCTTATTGGTAGCCGCTAGAATACGCACATCGACTTTGATATCTTTATCACTACCTACTCTTTGTATTTTATTCTCTTGTAAAGCACGTAGCACCTTTGCTTGTGCATTAAGACTCATATCTCCTATCTCATCTAGGAAAATAGTACCTCCGTTTGCAGCCTCAAATTTACCTGCACGATCTTTATTAGCACCTGTAAAACTACCCTTTACATGACCAAACAATTCACTCTCTATCAATTCACCAGGTATTGCAGCACAGTTTACCTCTATAAAAGGTGCATTAGATCGATGACTTTTTTCATGTAACCAGTGCGCTACCAACTCTTTACCTGTACCGTTTCCTCCGGTGATAAGTACACGAGCATCTGTAGGTGCTACCTTTTCAATTATATTTTTGATAATAACTATAAGCTCACTATTCCCTATCATCTCATAGTTTTTACTAACCTTCTTTTTGAGACGTTTGTTTTCTACAACTAGGTTTTTACGATCTAGTGCGTTACGTACGGTATTAAGCAATCTATTTAAATCTGGTGGCTTAGAAATATAATCAAACGCACCTAAACGCATGGTATTTACAGCAGTATCTAAATCGCCATGTCCAGATATCATTACTACAGGAATTTCTGGTTTAATTTTTTTGATAGCCTCTAGTACCTCAACACCATCCATTTTAGGCATTTTAATATCGCAAAGTACAAGATCATAATCGTCTTTTTTAATAAGTTCTATACCTTCTAACCCATCTACTGCCTCTGTAACAGTATAATTTTTATTCTCCTCAGATAGTATTTTACTTAAGACACGTCTTATCGCCGCCTCATCCTCTATTAATAGAATATTTGCCATTTATATTTTAAATTTTATACCTGCTCTAGAATAGAACGTATTACTGTCATTTACATTTTTTACATCATCTCCACCTGCATCTCTTAATCTTATGTCGTTAAAGATAGTATATCCAGTATAGACATAAACACTAATGTGCTTTGTAAAGTTGTACTGATATCCTGGTCCAGCCATAGCTGTAGTCATAGAAACGTTATCTGCTAGACCGTTAGTAGTACTCACATTATTTTGAATATTTCCATAAAACCCATCTAATCTAGCATATAACTGAACCATATTTTTATCATTGAAACGGTATACTAGATTCATTTTAGGAGCTCCTAGAGTAAAGCTCCAATTAGGTGCAAACTCTCTATAATAGTTCAAATAAGGTAATGGAAATGGTCTACCAGCCGTTGTAGAATACTGCACTCCTACAACTAGACGCCATGGTTTACCTCCATCTTCACGTTTAGTCATACTTTTAATTAAGTAAGCACTTGCTGTTAGAAAGTAGTCATCACTTATCGCCTTTCCCGCATCAAAATTTGATGCCGCTAATACACCTAGTCGAGAACCAAAGCGCCAATTATTTTTCATAGGCGTTGTATAACCTAAGGCAACTTCATAACTTTCATATCGATCTGTACCGAACTGTCTAAAATCTTCTGAATCTTTAACCACTAGATGTACGTTTCTATATTCTAGATATGGTACTAGATAAGTTCCCTCACCTACTTTAAGAGGCACATTAACAAATGTTCTAAATCTCCTGAAGCTATTATCAGAATTGCGCTGTGGGAAATAAGTATACTCTGAACGGAACAAATCGGTTCCTTGTGAATACGCTTTCGCGAAAGCGAGTATAAAAAAACAAATTAGAAGTCTATTAAACATTAAATGGAATTATCGTTTGATTGAAAAATATGAACATCGCGTTGTGGAAATGGTATAGATACTTTATGTGCTCTAAAAGATTTATCAATAGCAAATCGCAACTCACTTTTAATACGAGGATCCACAAAACTATCTCTCACAAAAAAGTACAAGGCAAATTCTAACGCACTATCTCCAAAATTATTGAATAATACAAAAGGTTGCGGGCTCTTAAGTACACCACTTTGAGCTGCTGCACATTCTAAAAGAAGTCGTTTAACTAACTCTGTATCACTACCATAAGCAACACCTACTTGTATATTCTCCCTAGTTTTGGGGTGATTTTGAGTGTAATTATATATGGTTTGTTGTAAAAATAAATGATTTGGTATGACTAAAACTTTATCATCTCTTGTGATTGCACGTGTTGTACGCAGTCTTATTTCAAAAACACGCCCTACCTTACCTTCCATTTCGATTATATCATTTACTAGCAATGATTTATCAACTAAAATGGTAATACCTGCGATAATATCTTTAAAAAAATCTTGCAAGGCAAAACCTATCCCTACAAATAATGCCGCACTAGCCGTTAATATAGCAGTTAAGTCAACACCTGAACTGTTGAGAACGATAATTATAACTATAATGTAAACAATGTAATTGAAAAACTTGAAAATGCTATCAAATTTAAGTTTGTCTGTTTCATCCATCTTACGTGTGAGAAGTCTTTTTATACCTCTTAATGCAAGCGATGCTACAACGATAGCTAGTATAGCCAGTATGATATGACCGGCGTCTAGATGAAAATCCCCAGGTTTTTCAGCACTGATGATTTCATAATCAAAGAATCCTTTAAGCTTTTTCCAAAGTTCTTTCATTAATACTTAAGCCATTTATAAAGTTCTTTCCAGTTGGTCTTCTTACCATACATTAATATACCTACTCGATATATTTTTGCAGCAAACCAGGCTACACCAAATATACTTACATATAACAAAATCATACTGAGCCCTATTTCCCAATAGGTAATATCTCCAAAAGGAATACGCATTAACATCACTATAGGAGAAGTTAATGGTATATACGAGAATACTACTGCTACAGTTCCATGTGGATTATCCATAACCGAAAAGAACCCAACATAAATTGATAGTATTAATGGTAATATAACTGGAAGCATGAATTGCTGTGTATCAGTTTCATTATCCACAGCAGCACCTATCGCAGTATAAATTGCGGCATATAAAAAGTAGCCTCCTATAAAATAAATAAAGAAGCATATTACAAGCTTTAATAATGGCAATTGCATGATATCATTAATGATAAGCTGCATTTTATCCATATTCTCTAATTGAGACATGGCCATATCATTACCTGGACTTTGTACTGCTTCTGGACCTAAAAAAGTACTTGCTATAGTAAATAGTATACCTCCGAGAAAAACCCAAATTATAAATTGAGTGATCCCTGCTAGTGATGTACCCGTGATTTTTCCTATCATCAAATAAATAGGTTTAACGGAACTAATAATTATTTCTATGATTCGATTGGTCTTTTCTTCAATTACCGATCGCATTACCATATTACCATATATAATTATAAACATCATTAATAAGTATCCTGCACCACCACCGAAAGCCATTTTTATCCATCCATTTGCCTTACTAGTTTGTACACCAGTATAACTTTGTAATTGTAAATCTGTTGTAATTTTAGACTCTTGGATAGTTTCTAGATTAATACCTCTTGATATTAATTGATCTTCAGTAGCTTTCTTACTAATTTTATCTTCAATCTCATTAATAAAACCTAGAGACGGAGAATCATCAGAGTAAAAGGTTACCTCACCTAATTGATTATTCTTTTTACTAATATGTATTAAACCATAATAATCTGCAGTTTTGCTAGCATCTATTGCAGTTTGTAAGTTATCGTTATCTAGGGTAATATAATCTGTACGATCTGAATCCTCAAATAATGGTGCATAGATGGTAGTTTCATCTAGAATTGCTATTTTTCTAGTAGTATCGTTATTAAGGCTAGTTAAAAAACCTACTAACAATGCAACACCTACAAATATCAACGGACTCACAAAAGTCATGATGATAAATGTTCTATTTCTCACCTTATTAAGGTACTCTCTTTTAATTATAAGCCACAACTTATCCATCTTGCTTCACTGTTTTAATAAAGATATCATTCACACTAGGTATAATTTCACTAAAATGAGTTAACTCGCCTAAGCTAGTTAAATCATTTAATGATTGGGCTATCGTCACATCTTCTGGCAGTTTTATTTTAAAATCTAGAGTATTATCTAAACCAGACAACTCTATACCTTGTGCGTTATAAAAATCTGGTATAGATAGCAGCGCATGATTATTATCTGATGTGATAAGAGATACAGCATATTCTCTATTACGGAATCGTTGCTTCACCTCATTAAGCTTACCGCTCAAAACAACATTAGACTTATTTATTAGTGCAATATGATCACACATTTCTTCTACACTTTCCATACGGTGTGTAGAAAATATTATCGTTGCACCTTGATCTCTTAATTGTAAGATTTCATCCTTTATTAGATTTGCATTTACAGGATCAAAGCCAGAAAACGGTTCATCAAAGATTAGTAAATCTGGCTCGTGTAGTACGGTTACAATAAATTGTACTTTTTGAGCCATACCTTTAGATAGCTCTTGTAATTTTTTATTCCACCATCCTTGCATTCCTAATCTATCAAACCAATACTTAAGTTTTGTTTTTGCCTCAGATTTTGAAAGACCTTTAAGCATGGCTAGATATATACACTGTTCACCTACTTTCATAGATTTATAAAGACCTCGTTCCTCGGGCATATATCCTATTTGAGAAATATGTTTAGGCTCTAGAGGTTCTCCATTAAGAAGAATTTCACCACCATCTGGCATGGTGATCTGGTTAATAATTCTTATTAAAGAGGTTTTACCAGCACCATTAGGTCCCAGCAGTCCGTAAACACTTCCTTTAGGAACTGCAATATTAACATCATTGAGTGCAGTAAAGTCTCCATAACGTTTTACAATGTGTCTTGCTTCAAGCGTGTTCTTCATATTTTATCTAAAGCTCGCTAATTTAAAAATATATCGCACCATCTAGCGAGCATTTGCATTTATTTAGGTTACAAATAACAAAAAACCCACCTTGCTAATTGATAGTAAGGTGGGAAAAATTGCTATGAAAAAGAAAAATAACATTTGGTTGGTTAACCAATTGTTAAACCAAATATATAATTAAATTTTCAATTATTTAAGATTATTTTAAGAAAACATATCCTTCACTTTTTCAAAGAAAGATTTGTCACCTTTTTCAGGTGCTGGTTCAAAATGTGAATCTGCCATCATAGATTCAAAAAACTCTTTTTGATCTCTTGATAAATTACGTGGTGTCCATACATTAACATGTACTAATAAATCACCCGTTGCATATCCATTGACACTAGGCATTCCCTTACCACGTAATCTTAGAATTTTACCACTTTGGATTCCAGCTTCAATAGGTATGCGTACTTTACCAGTAACCGTTTGTATCTCTTTAGTAGTACCTAATACAGCCTCAGGCACACTAACATATAGATCATAATGTAGATTATTACCTTCACGCTGCAGCTCAGCATGTTCTTTAACTTCTATATCTACTAGTAAATCACCTGATACACCATTACCTGGCGCCTCATTACCTTTACCACTAACTTTAAGTCTCATGTCGGTTTCTACACCAGCAGGTATTTTAATAGATACTGTTTCTTCGTCTATAATTAGACCTTGAGCATCTGCGCCAGCTGGTTTTTTATCCATGGTTTGCCCAGCACCGCCACAAACATTACATGGAGCGCTAGTTTGCATACGACCTAATATGGTATTTTGTATACGTGTTACCTGACCAGATCCACCACAAGTAGAACATGTTTTATAAGTAACACCAGGTGCTTGCTTTTTACGCTTTACCTTAACTTTTTTCTCAACTCCTACTGCTGCTTCTTCTAGTGTTAAAGACACTCTTATACGTAAATCTTTACCTTTAACCCTACGACGTCCACCGCCGCCAAAGCCGCCGCCGCCACCGAAACCTGAGAAACCGCCACCGCCAAATATGTCACCAAACTGGCTGAATATGTCATCCATATCCATACCGCCAAAACCACCAGCACCACCGAAACCGCCAGCACCGCCAGAAGTATACGCCTGATGACCTAACTGGTCATAACGTGATTTTTTTTGTGGATCACTTAAGGTTTCATAAGCTTCTGCAGCTTTCTTAAAGTTCTCTTCGGCAGTTTCATCACCTGGATTTTTATCTGGGTGAAATTCTATGGCTTTCTTACGATAAGCTTTTTTAATCTCTGCAGCCGTGGCACTTTTTGAAATGCCTAATATGTCATAAAAATCTGCCATGTTATTGTCCTATAACTACTTTAGGGTAACGTATAATTTTGTCACCCAGTTTATAACCTTGTTCGATTACGTCTATTATTTTACCTTTCATCTCATCACTAGGCGCAGGTATTTGTGTGATGGCCTCATGATAGTCTGCATTAAAAGCATCTCCTGATCTAACTTCCATTTGCTCTAGTCCTTTAGCTTTTAAGGTATTGCGCAATTTATTAGATATAAGAGTCACACCTTCAATAAGGTTTTTTTCTTCTGACTTATTGATCTCAATCATCGCTCTGTCAAAATCGTCTATAACTGGCAACATGTCCTTTAAAACTCCTTCTCCAGCAGTTTTAAATAACTCATTACGCTCTTTTGCAGTACGTCTTTTAAAATTTTCAAACTCAGCAAACAATCTTAAAAACTTATCTTTTTCTTGCTGTAGTTGCTCTTCTAATTCTACTATAGGATCCTTTTGCTCTTGCTCTTCAACAGCAGCTTTGTCATTAACATCTTCTTGTTGATCAACAGTTTGTGCCTCTAGATCTTTTAATTCTTGTTCTTCTTTTTTATTCTTTGCCATAACTGGTCTCCTAGTTTTGTTAGGAATTAATGGTTAACATATTGCTATTATTATAAAATCACGCTTTCGCGAAAGCGTAATTAAAACAGCCCTTTTGCTCATTCTACATCCTATACTCAAAAGTACTGCCACATCAACATCAATGTCAAAATGTCACTGAAATATTTAATATAGTTTTAACGGCTTTATTTGTAGGTACATTTAATTTTACAGTCTTAATTTAAAAATCAAAACAATGAACAAAACATCAATAAAATTAGTAGGAATGGCTGCTGTTGTAGCATTTACTATGTCATGTAAAGATGCACAAAATGAAGTTGAAGCTACTGCTGCTGAGGCTGAGGCACAAGCAACTGTTGAGGCCGTAACTTATAAGGTAGATACGGCAGCGTCTAACATTGCATGGGTAGGTTCTAAACCTACTGCAGATCATACTGGTAATATTTCTTTAGCCAGCGGTATGGTAACCGTTAATGGTGAGACATTAGAAAGTGGTGAGTTTACCATCGATATGAATAGTATTGAAGTAACTGACATAGAAGGTGAAGGCGCTATGAAATTAAAGAATCATTTATCTGGTACTGTTGAAGGAACTGAAACTGACTTCTTTAATGTAAACAAATATCCTACTGCAAAATTTGTTGTAACTGGTATTGAAGGTAATATGTTATCTGGTAACCTGACTCTTAAAGACGTTACTAAAAATGTAACTTTCCCTGTAACTGTTGCTTACGACGGTGATAAAATGATGTTAGATAGTGAAGAATTTACAATTAATCGTACGGATTGGGGAATTAAGTATGGTTCACAAACCTTTAGTGATAAGGTACTAGACAGCGCTATCGCAGACGATATTAAACTGACTGTAAATCTAGTTGCTACAAAGTAATTAAGATTTGAGTGTAGATTGAAAGAAAAATCCCTGAGCTGTTGCTCAGGGATTTTTTATTTAAATAATTTTAAAGATAGTTAGATTGATTAATCAATATATCTTTCAAGCGCCTGATCTAGTTGCGGATATTGAAATTGATATCCAGCTTCCTCTATTCTAGCACTACTTACATGCTGACTCGATAATACTACAGCTGCCATTTCACCTAGCATTAGTTTCATTACAAATTGAGGCACATTAGGTAAAAATACGGGCTTGCCCATTGCTTTACCTATTGCTTCCATCATAGGTCTATTGCGTACGGGATGAGGCGCTACTCCATTATAGACTCCTTCTAGTCTTTTTTCAGACAGGTAATAAAAAATACCTACTAGATCATCTATGGCAATCCAGCTTTGCCACATTTTACCATTTCCAAATCCTGCACCTGCATAGTACTTAACAGGTTGTGCCATTTGTTCTAGTGCACCACCTTGCGCAGCTAAAACTATACCTATTCTTACTATAGATAGTTTGACTCCTGTTGCTCTAAATTGTTGTGCTATACTTTCCCATGCAATACAAACGTCTGCCAGATAATTATCTGCATATGGTGGAATGTCGTTTTCTTTAAAAGCCTCGGCATCTTGATCATCTGGATATATACCGATAGCACTAGCAGTAATCACTTGTTTAACTTGATGATCATTATCCTTTAATAAATCTACTAATAGTTGTGTACTATTAATACGGCTGGACATAATACTTTCTTTGGCCGCTGCAGTCCAACGTTGAAAAACAGATTCTCCAGCAAGATGGATTATGGTATCTACACCATCGATACAACTAGAATCTATGGTCATGTTTGTAACATTCCACAAAAACCCTTTATAATTAGGTTCTGTTTTAATGGCATTAGACCGTGTGGTTAGATAGTGAACGGTATGTCCTTTTGAAAGAAATTGATCTGCTATTTGCGAGCCTACTAGACCAGTGGCACCTGTTATTAATACATTCATATAGGTAAAGTTAATCGCTAGCCGCTAGTCTATATAATGCTTTTGTATAGAATTAACTTTTAAGTCGTTGCAATTCAGTCTTAAAACACCTTGCATTTACTGATCTCTTTAAATTAAAAAATCCCATTACATATTTAAGTAATGGGATTTATACTGACTGATAGATAAATCTATAGTCTAATACTCATTTCTGTATCTTCCTTTAAGGTAAACTTTGCATCTCCAAATACCGGTGGTCCAAAACTCATCTGTCCTCCACTTACGTTATAATTTTCAGCAGGCATACCGTCTTTAAAGTCCATTCTTTGATTACCATTTAAGTCATGTAATACGATAATAGCATATTCTCCTGGTGCAACATTTTCAAATGTTACAGTCGCTACTCCATCTTCAATTTTTACCGCAGCGCTTTGCACAGGTGCTGCTACCATAAATGTTTCTTTAGTATTAAGTGCAAATACCATCTCACCTTTATCGCTGGTGGCGTTAGGAACGGTAACTTTTAAAGTGTGTGTTGTTTCTTGAGCAAAACTTAATAGAGAAATAAATAATGCGATTGTTGTGATGAAAGTTTTCATAATTGTGTGGTTTTTGTTGTTTGATGAGACAAATATGCATCACGCTTTCGCGAAAGCGAACTTTAAAATACCCAACTGTCATAAATAAGTACCGAGTTGTATTTTTAAGCAGGCTATGGCTCGTACTCTTTTAATAAAGCTACCAAGTTATCTATATCTAAAGGTTTTAAATGAGAAGTCGAAAATGAATCTAAACGATTGATACGCCTGATGTGTAGCTGATCATCCTCTATCTACACTTGCGAAATGAATTTCATGTCTAGTTCTAAAGTCCTTCCATCTATCTTAAGTTTAACTTGATTATCTCTTTTCCAATGAAGTGCATTTTTGCGAGTTGCAGACCATATTAAATAAACTAATCCTATTAAATATAGTACCGTACTTGGTATACCAAACCACAGATCTGGGATAATAAATTGTGGTACTATTATCAATAAACCCATAGCTATAGAAAGGCACCATTGAACCGATCTGGGATAAGTACGCCACTTTGTGTTAAAGAAGTAAAACTTTGCAGCACCCATAGATAGATCACTTTATAATAAACCTCTTGCTTTGATTTCAAGATATTTGTTAATCGTATTTACAGTGAGGTGTTGTGGTTCTGTAAGAATAGTTTGGATACCATATTTGTTCAACTCATTAACTATGAGTTTCTTTTCATAGATAAACTTTTCTGCGATGGTTTTATCAAATATCTCACGAGTCGTATCTACTTCTTCAGTCAGCATTTCTTTAAGTTCTGTGTTCTCAAAGAATATAATCACCAATAAATGATTTTTTGCAATGGCTTGTAAATAGGGTAATTGTCTATGTAAAGCATCTAGTGTTTCAAAGTTTGTATACAATAGGAGTAAACTACGATTTGTAATCTTGCGTTTTACGTCTATATATAATCTGGAGAAATCACTTTCTTTAAAATCTGTATCAACATTATAAAGCGTCTCGAGAATAAGATTCATTTGCGAGGCTCTTTTTTGAGCTACCACCTGATTAGATATGCGGTCTGAAAAGCCAAACATACCAGCCTTGTCACCTTTTTTTAAGGCTATATTACTGATTACTAAGGTTGCATTAATGGCATAATCAATCAATTTCATACCTTCAAAAGGCATTTTCATCACACGTCCTTTATCAATAACAGAATAGACCGGTTGTGATTTTTCATCTTGATATTGATTAAGCATTAATTGCCCACGTTTTGCACTGGCTTTCCAGTTGATATTGCGCACATCATCGCCTGGCACATAGTCTTTAATTTGCTCAAATTCCATGGTGTGCCCTATCCTACGTATTTTTTTCATTCCGTAGTCTTTGAGTTTATTGGTAAAAGCCATCAACTCATACTTACGCATTTGTAAAAAAGAAGGATATGTAGGCGCCATAGCGTCTGCATCAAAAAGATAACGCCGTTCTATAAAACTTAAAAAACTGGATACGTAAACATTTAAAGACCCAAAGTGATACTCACCGCGTTCTACAGGTCTCACTGTATAATTAAACTCTCTAGACTTACCTGACTCAATAGTTGTGTCTATAACAAAGTCTCGCTTCTGGAACTGAACAGGTAATTCATCAATAATTTTAATAGCAATTTTATAAGGATATTGATTTGCAATAGCAATATTTATAGGGTTATCGTCTCCATTTGATAATTTATCTGGAATATTACGTTTTGCTTTAATTCCTTTTTTAAGTCGATATACTAATATAACATCGAGAATAGTAAGTGCAATAAACAGATAAAACGCAAACTTTAAATAACTGAAAATAGCCGGAAATAAAAAAGAGACTATCAATAGTATCACTAGCCCAATAAGCACCTGAAAAAAGCGCTTTGAGAAATAAATACTCTTATAAAATTTATGGAGTTTCTTTTTCACTATCTAGGAATCTCTATAGTTTCTAGAATTTGTGCAACAGCACGATCTGCTGTAAAGCCTTCCATCTCTCTTTCTGGTGTTAAAATAATTCTGTGACACATTACAGATTTTGCGATATATTTAATATCATCTGGTGTCACAAAATCACGTCCCATTAAGGCAGCATATGCTTTAGAGCCATTCATTATAGCTATAGAAGCACGTGGTGAGGCACCTAGATAAAGATTTGCATTGTTACGGGTATTCAATACAATTTCAGCAATGTATTTTATCAAATTATCCTCAATAATAATTTCTTTGATGATTGATTGATATTTTTTAATCGTTGCTGCGGTTAAGACACCTTCAATTAACGTTTCTGGATCTTCATTTTTTCTAGCATGGTTACCTTCTAATATTTTAATCTCTTCTGCTAGATTAGGATAGTCTACATTAATTTTGAATAGAAATCGGTCTAATTGTGCTTCTGGTAATCGATACGTACCTTCTTGTTCAACAGGATTTTGAGTAGCAAATACTAAGAAAGGTGATTCTAGATTATATTCATGTCCATCAATAGTTACCTGACGTTCAGCCATCGCTTCAAAAAGTGCAGCTTGAGTTTTTGCTGGTGCACGATTGATCTCATCTATAAGTATGATGTTAGAAAATATAGGTCCTGCCTTAAACTCAAACTCATTATTTTTCATACTAAAAACACTCGTTCCTAAAATGTCGCTAGGCATTAAATCAGGTGTAAATTGAATACGAGAAAAACCTATTTGCATGGTTTTGGCTAGTAATTTTGCTGTGACCGTTTTTGCTACACCTGGCACACCTTCTATTAAAGAATGTCCATTTGCTAGAATAGATACTATTAATAAATCAATCATCTCTTCTTGACCTACTATCACTTTACCTAACTGATTTTTTATCTTAACCACTGCGGCAGATAGCTCTGTTAGATCTAATCTATTCTTAAATGCTAATCCATCTTTATGTGAATCTTCTTCAACACTAGATGGATCTGAAACAACGGCAGAAGTATCTAATTCTTCTATAGGAGATTGTATAAACTGTTCTTGTGCTGCCTCATGTAAAGGTTCAGAATTATTATCTTGTGGCTGGAGTTGATCTTTATTTTCTTCCATAATTATTTAATCCTTTAAAAAGGCTTCAATCCTTTTATTAAGTTGTTTTAATTCATATTCATTGTGAACTGACTTAGCTCGCAATTTATTGATGTATAAAATAACATCTTCTGTAAAATTTTGAGATTTCCCAGATTTAACTGCTAGTCTTTTGATAAAGGTAGCATCTAATTTTTGAGTATCTACAAAGTATTTTGAACGTAATCGTTCTAAGAAATAATTGATTTTTTTATCGATAATACTGCTATAATCACCCGTTTGATAATACAAGCTACCTATTGTTTTTGTAAACTCTACAGAACTATTTTTAAGAGGTTCAATTATAGGTATAATGCGTTGACGACGTTTACTGGCAAATATCATATAAATAATAATTCCCAATAATGCGATGTAATAAGCCCATTTTAAAGCTGGTTGTGATAATACAAATCGCATGGGTGATTTAATGACCTTACGACCGGACTTACCATAGTCATCAAAAAAAACTGGGCCATCATTCATATAACTTAAAGCCTCTACTGCATATTGATGTTTACCATCTTTAAGCATATAATAATTAGTGAATGCTATAGGGTTGAGATTATAATAAAAAGCTCCATCTCCTACTTTTACCTCAACAAAATTAACTTGTGGAGTCTCTCTAGTTAATCTTTTATCTTCCTTGTCATCTCCATTAATAATAGGTTTCTCTTCATTCTCATACTTATCATCTTCATCTTCTAAAGTATCCTTTAAATAATCTGCTATGTATCCTTTTGATGGTTCAAAAGCTAATACTTCACCTAGTACCTTTGTGTTTAATGTATCATAGACTTCAAAGAATTTATAATCTGCACCTTTTTCATAGACATAACTTCTATCTTTTAAAGACTTATTAACTAATCTGGTCCTAATGGTATCTCTTCTCGAGTAAGCATAATATGATGCAGAATTAGTTTCTAATCCTAATGTATCTGCCAGTGAGCCATAAGCACCATTACTAGCTATAAAAACTTTATTGCCACGAGCAACAAAGTCCATTAAATAATCACTCTCTACACTATCAAAACTGAGATAATCATTTATAAAAATATAGTTTGCATTGGATATTGAATCGTTCTCCAGTAAGAAGTCAACTGGCACTTGATCTATAGAGGTGATGTCAACTCGCTTAAATATCTCATCTAATTGATCATATAAAACAAATGCTCCAAAAGGAATTTTATCACCACTAGTAAAACTTTTTTGCCAGTTCAATGGTCTAGGTCTACTACTCTCAAAAAAGAAAAGCATCACTATAACACCTAGCAATATATACAATATCATTTTTGCTCTCTTATCTATCATATTATTTGATTTTTAAGAGATTCAAATTCTGTTCTGGCGTCATTAAAAGTATGTTCATTGAGTTCAAACTCACCATACCATACATAATCATAGAGATAGGATATTTTCTTAAAACGTTCTTTAAGTATAGGTTCATCGAGCTCTCTATAGTAGTCTGAGTTTGTTTTTTGAAAATCCCACTCAATTTTTTGATTTGCACTTAACCACTTTAAGGCATCTAGATATAGATATCGTACCGCATTTCTATAATTACCAGTTGCAACGCTATCCTTTATTAATTGGGTTAAATCTATTTGTTCTATATGAGTTTCTTCCATATTAATCGTGGCAGCTACTCTAGAGTGACGAGTTAACAAGGATTGAGCACTTTCTTTAGATAACAATCTTACTAAAAAGTAAATACCTACTGCTGCCATGATTGTAAAGATGAGCACTTTTAAAACCTGCGCCCAAAAAGGATCAATTTCGATTCCAAAAACATCTCCTATCCAGTTAAATATACCATTGAGAAATCTTGTGAAAAAATTATCTCCTTCATCAGAGACTTCATAGTAGTAAAAATCATTGCCAGTATAAAGTTCTCTCAAATCTTCTCCTAAATCTGGAATGTCCAGACTTCGGTCATCATAATCACGATTTAAGGTATCTGTAATTTCTCGAGGACGTTCCTCTATTTTAGGAATGAGATCTTGTAGTGATTGCGCTTTCGCGAAAGCGGACATCAAAACAAGCCATAAGAAGATCAATTTTCTCATATGTTCTCACCTATTTTTTCAATTCGGGAACGCAAATAAGTATTGTTTTTAAATTCATGTAAATTAAAGTAAACAAATGCGTTAATGGTTTGTGATAGTAATTGGATGAACATTAACATTAAACAAAAAAGACTAATAACTACAACTAATAAAATCTGACCAAAAACACTTTCATCTAAACTAGTTCCTGACTCAACCGTATGAAAGATGTAAACACCTACTAACACCGCCGGTAAAATATTAAGAGCCATTAGCGATATTTGAATAATTAATCCTAATACAAAATTAACTCCTATAGCCTTCCAGAAATTACTGAATAGGAGATCCCACGCTTCTCCAAAAGCGCCAAAAACGGTGGAATCATCATTATGTACATAACTAAAAATAGTAAGACTGATCCATGCATTAAAACCTAGCCCTATAAATAAACTAATAATTGAACCTAAGATGGGTATAAAAGCAAGTATTACTTGAACAATTATGTACAAAAAGTATAACCCGATAGCTACTAGTGCCACTAGAAAAATACCACCCAAATGTCGTTTTGCTTTTTCCCATGCATCTTTACGTGGTATATTGTTGACTTTACGTATTTCATATAAACTCACATATGCACTAGATAATGTATAGTTTAATAACGTAGCCACTAACATTACAAGAATCAAAAGAATCAAACCTAGACCTGTCATGATTGCCGCAGACTCCTCTGCATTTGATCCACCTATAGAATAACTATTTTGAGCAATTGCTATAGCTACAACACCAGTGATCATCAAATAAACACTGACTAAGATAAAGATGACAAAAACGCCATTATAACCTACAAACATGTTAATGATTTCTTTAAAGTTTCCTTTTAGAAAATCAAAATAAGCAGATATTATTCCTCCAAAATCTCTACGTAATCTGGGCTCTATGTATTTCCTCATTTTTTCTTTTTAGGTAATTAGGATAAACAATGTAATATCCTACAATTATAACAGAACTTAATAACAAAATTGCATATTTAAGAATAGATGGCATAAATGCATATCTAGTTACAAATCCTTCAATAAATCCTGCAACTATAAATAATGGTATGGTACTGATAAGTACTTTGAGTCCTTTCTTTGCTCCTTTGACAAATGATACTCGCCTAGAATAAGTACCTGGAAATAAAATAGAGTTTCCCATAATCATGCCTGCAGCACCGCAAATTACAATCACAGATAACTCAATGGTACCATGCAGCATAATAACACTCCAAGCTTCTACAGCCACATCCTCATTAGAAAACATAGCAAAAAAAGTTCCTACCATTATACCATTATTAAATAATATATATCCAGACCCTATGGAAGTAAGTAGTCCTGCTGCAAAACATAGCATACCTACTTGTATGTTATTTTTAGTAATCCATAGAAACATACCTAGAGCACCGTCATCTTGATAAATACCAGTAGGGTTACCGTTTCTTATATTTTCTAAAGTTTCATTCACATAACGATCACCTAGTATTAATCTCGTAAAAGAATCGTCATATATAGTACTTATAGCACCTATGGCAACAGCAACCATAAATATGGCAAAGGCATAAAACAAAGTGCGTTGATGATTTGCAAAAAATAAAGGAAACTCTATTTTCCAAAAGTCGATAATACGATTACCACTTTCTTTCTTATTAATATAAATTTTTTGATGTGCCTGACTCGCTAAAGAATTTAAATAAAGTAAAGTTTTACTTTTTTTGTAATAAGTTTGAGCAAATGATAAATCATTAGTCAATTGTATATAAAGCTCTGCAAGGTAATCTGGATCAATTTTAGAATTAGAGTCTAGAGCCTTTTCAAATGCCACCCATTTTTCCTTATTTTGCTTCACAAAAGCTGCTTCACGCATAGCACGTTTTTTGGCTAAGATAAAAACTAATTCCAGCATGTCCAACACAAATGTAAATACAGCTCAAAATGTAAATATTAACTATCAAGTTTCTAGTTTAGGACATCGCATAGTTGCCTTTATCATAGACTTATTGATAATGGCTGTCTATTTAATACTTATTGATTACATAGGTCTAGGCTTTAGAGATATAGTAGACAATAACACTTATTTTGGCATATCAGAATTATTATTTTTACCAGTTGCCTTTTATAGCCTCTTCTTTAATATTGCCTTTGGCGGTAGGACACCTGGCAAATTTATAATGAAAATGAGAGTGGTAAAAATAGATGGATCACCTGCACGATGGTCTGACTATCTAACCACATGGATCATAAGATTGATAGATATATGGTCTACCAATGGCGGTGTAGGTATCATTGCTATCATTTTTACAGAAAAAAATCAGCGTTTAGGAGACTCAGCATCAGATACCATAGTGATCGATGCTCGAAAGAAAACTAAAATCAGTCATACTATTTTAGAAGAGGTAGATCATAGTTATAAGCCCACATTTATGATGGTCAATAACTTAAGTGATAATGATGTTAATGAGATTAAAGAAATTTATAGACTTGCTGAAGAAAGTCTTGATTTTAAAGCTTTACATCAATTGCGCAATAAGGTAGAACAACTACTACAAACAAATTCAGAATTGAGAGACGGTATATTTATACGTACTGTCCTTAAAGACTATACATACCTCACACAAGGACGTTAGATGGATTTTATACAAGTAATTGATTTATTGGGAACGGTAGCGTTTGCCATATCTGGTGCGCTAGCCGCTTACAATAAAAAACTAGATGCCTTTGGTATTATTATCATTGCATTTGTTACCGCTGCTGGTGGTGGTACGTTAAGAGATATCTTACTAGGAGTAAGTCCCGTATCCTGGATGACTAATATGAATTTAGTCTATACCATATTAATATGTGTACTGGTAACTTTCATTTTTAGTCAAAGGTTATTAAAACTACGTAAGACACTCTTCTTTTTTGACACCATAGGTATAGGTCTATATACTGTTGTAGGACTAGAAATGGGTATCACCGCAGGGCTACATCCATTTATATGTGTAACTCTAGGTTGTATTACTGCTTGTTTTGGTGGTGTGATTAGGGATATACTTGTAAATGAAATCCCTGTTATTTTCCGTAAAAATATTTATGCTACTGCTTGTATTGCAGGTGGAGCAATTTATTTTATCCTTAGAAAATTTGAAGCCCCAGAAAATATCACCTTTATAGTATCTGGAGTTTCAGTAATCGTTATACGTATGCTAGCCGTTAAATTTAAATGGCAGCTACCACGTCCTTACATTGATTAAATTATAGAACGGTGGTTTGTGTGATGACGCTTTCGCGAAAGCGTCACTTAAATAATTCATAGCTTAATCCTTACCAGCTTTAAATAAAAAATCCTTCTCTGCTTTACTAAGGCTTTCATAACCGCTTGCAGATATTTTATCTAGAATAGTGTCTATTTTCACTTGCTGTGTTGACTTCTCTTTAGAAGTACTTGTAGCAGATTTTTTATTGCGATAAACCGTTTTCATCTTGGCCTTTTTCTCCTTTTTAGGTGATGCTTTAAAAAAGGCCATAAAAGAATCTCCTAGTGAAGTTAGCCCTTTAAGAATATCTGTTCCTTCACGCATTTTAATTGCTGCATAAAAACCTATTGCGATACCACCTAAATGCGCTAGGTTACCACCAACATTATCACGTGCAAAAATACCAGCTATAGTCATTACCAATAAGAAGTATCCTATATACTTAAGTTTAAGGTTAAAGAAAATCAATCGCACCTCTGTATCTGGCTGATATGAGCATACAAATAAGGCTACTGCATAAACACCAGCACTTGCTCCTACTAATCCAGCTGAATTTACATAGGTAGAAAACAAGCTTTCACCTAATAAATAAAAAGCAGCTCCACTTAAAACACCTGCAAAGAATAAAGTGATTAGTTGACGACTATTAAAAAAATTAAGCATCATCTGTCCAAAACTGAACAGGATCAACATATTCCAGAATAAATGAAAAATACCTGAATGTAAAAACGCATAAGTAAGAATAGACCATGGTTGCAATAAAGTTTCCCACAAACCTGGTGGCAATCTAAACCAATAGTATGATGGTTGATATAAATACTGTAGCAACCACGATAATAATGTAAAAGTTACAATTACAACTATTAACTGTCCTAACGCAGATTGCTGAGCATACTTACTTTTTAAGTTATCTATAAAATCCATTAATCCCAGCGGTATTTGTCCATGCTATTTCTTTTCCAGTACCAGGTAATTATAAACCCTACAATGGCACCACCTACATGAGCAGCATGACCTATATTATCTTGTACTCCTGTAATGCCTAAAGTAGCAATAGTTTCATAAGCAAAATAGGCACCTATCAACCATTTAGCCGCAATAGGAAAAGGAATAAATAGAATTTGTAATTTCACATTAGGATATAAAAAAGCAAATCCTGCAAGTACACCAAAGGTGCATCCACTCGCTCCTACCATTACACCCCAAAAATTAGGATCACTCACTGTACCAAAAAGTTGTTGATTCACAATAGCCTGTGATGCACCAGCCTCTATGGCCTCGCTAGACCATGTTACATACTCGTAGTAATCTATTCCTGTAGTTAATAAATAAGCTCCTATTCCTGAGCTTAAGTAAAAAAATATAAACTTATTGTTTCCCATCCAGCGTTCTAGTGGTGGACCGAAGATTGCGAGAACATACATATTCATTAAAATATGCAAAAAATTAGCTGAATCGTGCATAAACATATGCGTGATAGGTTGCCAGAAATGAAATCTCGGATCTTCAAAAAAATGAAGAGCAAACGTATCATATAAACCTGGCGCAATAAAAACTGTCCCTATATAAAAAACGACATTAAGAATAATAATGCCTTTTACTACAGGTGTCATGTTACTAAACATACTAGTTAAACTTTAAATTTAGGCTTTCGCCTGTGATATTTATGAACACCTTTTTTCCTTGAGCGGTAAGTTCTGACTCTTTACAAGCAAATAATTCATCCACAAGGTTCTCCATTGCCTCTTGACTCATCGATTCTCCACTTCTTATGGCCATACCTCTAGCCATGGTTGCTGCTAGACGATCTGATTGAGAAAAACTCTCTTTGGGTAGATCTAGTTCACTATCTCTTATAATAGTCTCTAGAACTTCTGGCACATGTTTTTCTTTTAATTGAATAGGTAAACCAACTATTTCAACAACATTATTTGCTAATGTTTTAAAGATAAAACCTGTCTGCTCTAGCTGGTCTTGTAATTGTGTTAAAATAGACACTTCGTCTACAGGTAAATTAAGCCTCAAAGGGAATAAAAGTTGTTGACTAGTGCCTCTTTGTACAGTAATATGCTTTAATAATTGCTCATACAGCACGCGCTCATGAGCTCTATTTTGATGTATTACTAGCATACCACTCTTTAATGTGCTGATAATGAATTTGCGCTGTAATTGAAAAATATTGCGAGTTACTTTCTCTTCCTCAAACATTGATGTCGTCATTGATACCTCTTCAGTCTCATCCTGCAAGGTTGAAGATTCGTCTAATCCAGCATATAAGGATTCCCATGCTTGTGGTGCTGGTTTACTATAGGATGGTGACGGCTTGCTAGAATTAGAAGTATCTGAACTTGAGAACGGATTAAAATCTGGATTCACCTCAATTTTAGGACTACTCGTATTCTTTTTAGTGTACTCATAAGGAACCTCATACTGAGGTTCTTTATCAAAATCAATTGCATTAATACTAAATTGACCTAGAGCGTGTTTTACGCTTGCTCTAACTATAGCATATAAGCTATGCTCATCATCAAATTTGACCTCGGTTTTTGTAGGGTGAATATTAATATCAACACTATCCTTAGGGACATCTAGGAATAAGAAATAGGTCGGATTGTTTTTTTCTTTAAGCAAGCCTTCAAATGCACTAGTCACTGCATGATGTAAGTAGTTATGCTTGATAAATCGATCATTAACAAAAAAGTATTGTAATCCCTTAGTTTTACGAGCAAACTCTGGTTTACCAACAAAACCAGTAATTTTCACGAGTTCTGTTTCTTCTTCTACAGGAACTAACTTTTCGTTAGTCTTTGCTCCCATTATATTTACAATACGCTGTCTATAATTACTTATGGGTAAATTAAACAGCTCTGTGTCATTACTAGAAAATTTGAGACCTACTTGTGGATGTGCCATGGCGACACGATGAAACTCATCAGTAATGTTGCGTAATTCTACATTATCAGATTTTAAAAATTTACGTCTTGCAGGTACATTATAAAATAAATTGCGCACGCTAATCATAGTACCCTTTGTAGTGACTACTGGCTCTTGATTAACTACATTACTACCTTCTATCTCTAGAATAGTCCCTAGATCATCTTCTTCCCTTTTTGTTTTTAAAGAAACATGTGCAATTGCCGCCACAGAAGCGAGTGCTTCACCACGGAAACCTTTAGTATGTAAATTAAAAAGATCATTTGCATTAGTTATTTTTGAAGTAGCATGTCTTTCAAATGCCATACGAGCATCTGTCATACTCATACCTTTACCGTCATCAATAACTTGTATAAGCGTTTTACCTGCATCTTTAATAATTAAAGAAATTTGTGTAGCACCAGCATCAATAGCATTTTCTAGTAATTCCTTTACCACACTGGCAGGTCGTTGTACAACTTCTCCAGCCGCGATCTGGTTAGCCACGTGATCGGGCAATAATCTTATAATGTCTGACATGAAGTCAATCTAAAATTTAAATATGGATAAATCAAAATCAATTAACCATAGAAAAACTAATACAAGCACCGCTATAATAATATATAAGCGTCTTTTCACACTGGCGTCTACACCTTGCTTATAATCACTCATCGCTGTATTAAATCTATTTTTTAAACCACCAGCATCTATTGTTGATCGGTGTTCATCAAATTTATGTTTAATTTCAAACGGTCGTGTTCCTTCCTCTTGCTTATAAAAGCGAGGTTCATAACTGTACTTTTTATTTTTGCGACGTGTTAGAATTCCCATAATCATGGTTTATTACAAAGTTAATAAATATGCTCTACTACTTACGTCAAACACCATACCGACTATCAACAATGTGATTATTATTTACAAAATTGTAGTTTAAGTACCTATTATGTTTAAAATTTACGCTTTCACGAAAGCGTAATAATCAACAAATCAAGCTATTCTATAATCCTGTAATCATTTTGTGATGATTAGGCATTATATTTAAGGATTCCAATAAAGACACCTATTATAATGACTCTTACCAACCCTATTAAAAATGCATTTCAATATGCTATCGCTTTTTTTATCATCTGTTTTAGCACGCTATCTTTTTCTCAAGATTCCTACCCTATAGATTTTCAAGGGGATATCATTACCATGGATTCTAATATTGATAATTTTCAATGGTCACAGTTTCCACAAAACAGTATTCTTAAAAACAATTACACAGGCTGGTTACAATTTGCTCAAACTCCTACTTACACAATCCAACAAGATTTAAAAGCAGCGGGAATTACCCTTGAATCCTACATACCGCATAAAACATATGCTTTTACAGCGTCACAAGAAGTAAACCCATTAGTTCTAAAACAAAAAGGTGTTATTACAATACTACCTTATGATAACCGAATGAAATTATCACATGACCTCAAAAATGAAACTATTGGTGAATGGGCATTGCGTGGTGATAAAGTCCTTATTCAAATTCAATACTTTAAAAACATTACGTTAGATGAGATAAGTGTTCTCTTAAAAAATGATGATCTAGAGATTTTAGAAATTTTCACTACTGGTCATGTCGCGATGTTAGCTATAGACATAGACCGTATTGATGAGATTGCCTCGCGTAATTATGTTCAATATATGGACGTAATTACACCACCATCTATTAAAGAAGATACTGATGGAAGAGGTCTACATAGATCTAATAGTCTAGACACCCAACAGGTAGGTGGACGCAATTATACTGGTGCAGGAATAGGCGTACTAGTAAGAGATGACGGAATTGTAGGACCTCATATAGATTTTGAAGGACGTATTGATAACTCTCAAGCAAGCGGTACAGGACAAACTCATGGCGATGGTGTTGCAGGCATTTTAGCAGGTGCCGGAAACCTCAACCCTGAAAATCGTGGTATGGCAGCTGGATCAGATGTGTATATATCCAACTATGCATCTTCATTTCTAGACCTTTCAACTACATCACTTATTAATAATGGTAGCGTGCAAATTACTAATTCATCTTATGGAAACGGTTGTAATGCAGGTTACACGATCACTGCAAATACTGTAGATTCCCAAATTAATAATACACCGTCGCTCTTACATGTTTTCTCTGCTGGAAATTCTAATGGATCTGATTGTGGATATGGTGCTGGCGGTCAATGGGGAAATATTACTGGTGGACATAAACAAGGTAAAAATGTTATTGCAACCGCAAATGTGAATGATGACGGCAGTCTTGCTGGCAGCAGTAGTAATGGACCTGCCACAGATGGACGTATTAAACCAGATATCACTGCTCACGGACAAGGTCATATCTCTACTGATGAAGATAATGGTTACTTATCATTTGGTGGGACATCAGGTGCAGCTCCTGGTATAGCTGGTGTAGCAGCACAATTATATGATGCATATCAAACCATAGCTAATGGTATTTTACCTGAGTCTGCCTTAATAAAAGCGATTATGCTTAATACCGCAAATGACGTAGGAAATACGGGTCCAGATTTTCAATATGGTTGGGGAATTGTTAACGGATTAAGAGCCGTAAAGACCATTGAAAATCGCAATTTCTTTAGTAGAACGGTATCACAAGGTACATCACAAAATCGTATTATTCCTGTACCACAAAATACATCTCAAGTAAGAATCATGCTATACTGGAATGATCCAGCCGCCGCTACTGGTGCTTCCACAGCTCTAGTAAACGACCTAGATTTAATTGTAAACGATCCAGCTGGTACAATTTACAATCCTTGGGTATTAAATAGTAACCCTAATGCGGTAACTCTTAATGCACCTGCTACTACTGGTGTAGATAGGCTTAATAATATGGAACAAGTAGTAATAGACAACCCTATAGCAGGAGATTATACTGTAGATATTACCGGTTTTAATATCCCTATGGGTATTCAAAAATTTTATGTGGTTTATGAAATCATAGAAGATCAACTAACCATTACATATCCTAACGGTGGTGAATCCCTAACTCCTAATAGTACTGAGTTTATACAATGGGATGCAACTAACACAAGTGGTAATCTTACACTTGAATACAGTATTGATAACGGAATAAGTTGGAATTCTATAACAACAGTAAATAATACGGCGTTGCTATATGAATGGACTGTTCCTAATGATATATCAGGTCAATGTATAGTAAGGATTTCAGATAGTAATGGTAATACAGATAGTAGTGATAATCCGTTTTCTATAGCACAACGGGTGACCGGTCTATCCATTACCCAAGTATGTCCCACATATATAAATGTATCATGGAATGCACTTCCAGGAGCCACATCTTATGATATATATACATTAGGTCAACAATTTATGGAAGTTAATGGTAGTAGTTCTACCTTAAGTTATAGTATACCCATTACAAATATAAGCGATGCTCAATGGATTGCTATAAGCGCTAATGGTGGTAATGGATGGACTAGTTTGCGCACCAACGCAATTGAGTATGATGGTGGTGGATTGATCAATTGTTCATTAAGTAACGATTTAACTGTTTCAAGCATTTTAAACACGGCGGCAGATTTTCAAACCATATGTAATCCTGGACCAATCATTATATCTGCCAATATTGAAAATTTAGGTTCACAAGATCAATCTAATTTTTTAATATCTTATCAAATAAATAATGATGCGATAGTACAAGAAACATATAATGGAACCCTTAACGCTGGAGCTTCTATTTTGTACAACTTTAATTCACCAGCAACAGTAACTAATAATGGTGCAGGTACATTGCGTGTATGGGTTAGTTTAAATAACGATGAACAGTTAGTTAATGATGAAAAAGTATTTGATTATTTTGCCACAGCTACAAGTGAATCATTAGATATTGCAGAACCTTTTGATGTCAATGGTGTGTTACCTACCGGATGGATACTTGATAATCCAGATAACACTATAACATGGACTGAAGAATTAAATATTATAGGCAGTAATGGTAACCCAACTACAGCAGCATTTGTAGATGGTGCTAACTATAATTCTCGTGGGCAATCAGATTCTTTTACAACAAACTATTACGATTTAAATTTTAATGGTACGGCAACGTTGACTTTTGACCTTGCAAAAGCACAATGGTCGACAACATATAATGACGGTTTAAGAGTAGAACTCTCAACAGATTGTGGCTCAACTTTTAATCAAATATACTTTAAAGATGGTTTAACATTAGCCACAGTACCTTATATCAATAGCACATGGACACCTACAACTGCCGCAGATTGGAGACAGGAAAGCATAGACTTGAGCGCTTATATAGGAAATGACATCGTATTAAGGTTTGTAAACCTTAATGACTATAGTAACAGTACATTCATAGATAATATAGCCTTAAATAGCACGCTATCTAATGAAGAAAACACGTTAGCAAATTTAGTTCAAATGTATCCTAACCCTACAAGTACAATTGTATCTATTCAAATCGATTCATCTATTAATGACACTATAGATATTCAAATTATGAATAGCCTAGGACAGATCATCGATGAGATTAATCAAGCCGTTGACGCTAATACTACTATAATAGATGTAAATAATTACCAATCTGGATTATACTTTGTGAACATAGCCGCTGGTAACCTACAAACAACAAAAAAGCTGATTATAAAATAATCAGCTTTTTAAAAGTTATATGGAGTGAGAAAAATTAATGGTCGTTTTTAATAGCGGCCATTTTTATTGCAGCGATTGCTGCCTCAGATCCTTTATTACCATGTTGACCACCACTGCGAGCAGCTGATTGAGCATGAGTATCATCTGTTAGAACACAAAAGATGACGGGAATACGTGTCTTGTTTAAATTGAGATCTTTAATTCCTTGAGTAACACCTTGGCACACAAAGTCAAAATGAGCTGTTTCTCCTCGTATCACATTACCTATAGCAATTATCGCGTCCAAAGGCTTCTTGGTCCTTCTGTTAACCACAGGATAGGATCTATGTTGCATAGTTTTACAACCATAGATAAGCTCAAAAGAACCAGGAACATTCATTCTATGTATGTTGAACTGATCAACACCACAATCTATTAAAGTCTCTACAGCGCCTTTATACAGGTTTTCTGTAATATCATCATTCCATTCAGAAACAACAATCCCGATACGCATTGCTGCAGCATCGGGTAATTGATCTTTATCGTAATGTGATAAGTTTTTTCCTTGAGTTGCCATGGAATTAGTTTCCTGATGCTTGCGCTTGACCTAGAAGTACCTTTGCAGTACTAGCCTCATCAGCGTCAGCATACATAGATTCAATTTTTTCTAAAGCCTCAATAGCAGTAGATTTATCACCAGTAGCAAGAGCAGCATTAGCCGCTTTTAATAAATACTTAGGCGATGTAAAATCATTAGGGTTTGTCTCGGCAGCTTGCATGTAATAAGAAACTGCATCTGCAGTTTGATTAACCTGTACTAGCGCATCACCTATTCCTGCAAGAGATATAGACTCTAAAACAGAGTCACCACCTTTATATGCAGTTAAATGGTCAATAGCTTTTTGATAGTTAGTTCCACCTAAATTTAAATAAGCCATTCCTGCCTGATAGTTAGCAAGGTTTGCCGCTTCTGTGCCAGAATACTCTTCTATAATTCTTGTCAGACCAAATTTACCATTACCACCTTCTAATGCTAGTGTGTATAATGAATCTTGCACATCACCTGTTGCATTGATAGCATCATTGTAATAGATATTTGCTTGGGTCATCTCTGCAACAGCCTCTTCAGACTTAGGACCTAAGATGAATTGAGTGTAAGCCCACCATAGTATAAACACTATTGCAAGACCACCTATAATGTATAGAATAGTATTTTGATTTCTCGTCACCCATTCTTCAGTTTTGTTTGCTCCTTCATCTAAGGTGCTGAACACTTCTGCAGTAGTGGATTCAGAATCTAGAATCTCTTCAACTTCTTCTTTCTCTTTCTTAGTTTTAGGTTTGTATCCTCGTTTATTATAGGTTGCCATAGTTTCTTTATTGAACGCGCAAAAATATAATATTTATCCATAATTAAAAATGTGTTTAAAGCTTTATTCTTCTTAGTTTCAAACCATACCTTTGCTAGAGGTTAAAAAGTGAGCTATATAACACGCTTTCGCGAAAGCGAATCAACAACAACCTACTGCTATTCAAAACATTAACAATAATATATGCATCTCGATTTTTTGAGCTTAGTAAATTATAAAAGTTTCGCATCTGCTGAATTTGAGCTAGATGAGAAGATTAATTGTTTTGTAGGCAACAATGGTGTAGGAAAAACCAACGTTCTAGACGCCATTTATCATCTAGCTTTTGCAAAAAGTTATTTTAATCCTATCACGGTTCAAAATATCAAACATGACGAGGATTTTTTTGTCATCAATGGTAATTTTAACAAACGTGGTCATCAAGAAAAAATAGTGGTAAGTGCAAAAAAAGGTCATAAACGTGTCGTAAAACGCAATGGTAAAGCTTATGAAAAACTGAGTGAACATATAGGCCTTATACCGCTGGTAATTATATCACCTGCAGATCGTGATTTAATTATTGAAGGTAGTGATACTAGACGTCGTTTTATGGATAGCGTTATATCTTTAGATAATCAAGATTACCTCAATCAACTAGTTACCTATAATAAGTTGATTCAACAGCGTAATGCCTTATTAAAATACTTTCAGGCAAACCGTACTTTTGATAGATCAGGGCTAGAGGTTTATGATGAACAGCTCGTTGTACTAGCCACTTTTATTCATAAAACTAGAGTTGATTTTTTAAAGTCATTCACTCCTATTTTTAAAAAATATTACACCTACATTTCACAAAGTGAAGAAGATGTGAATATTTACTATAAGTCTGATCTCAATGATGCTGTTGCTACAGATGTTTTTGAAAATGCACTTCAAAAAGATATGCAGTTGCAGTATAGTAGCGCTGGAACACATAAAGACGATTTATACTTTTTACTTAATGGACATGCCGTTAAGAAGTATGGTAGTCAAGGACAACAAAAAAGTTTTCTAACGGCTTTAAAGCTAGCCCAGTTTGAGTTTATTAAATCACAAAGTGGTACGGTACCTATTCTATTACTAGATGATATATTTGATAAACTAGATGAAAATCGCGTTTCTCAAATTATCAACATGGTGAATGATGAACAATTCGGTCAGTTATTTATAAGTGATACGCATCCCGAACGTACAGAACAAGTAGTTAAAGAGATCCATCAATCCTATAAGATTTTTAAGTTATGAGAAATTTAATTTTATTATTTATCCTTATAAGCTGTACCGCTTGCAGTACTAATAGCAAAAAAATGGTAAATGCCATGGAAGGTTATTGGAATATAGAAACCGTCACCTTGCCGGATGGTAGCGAGAGAGAGTTTCCTTTTTCAAATCATATGGATCATTTTGAAATTGAAGGAAATAATGGTGTTAAAAATAGAGTAAGCCCTACTTATGATGGTGGCTTTATTAATTACGGAAGTCCTGCTGCTTTTACATGGGAAGTTGTTGACCAAGATGTTGTATTAACTTTTAAAGATGGAGATAGTAGATACCAACAAACTTTAAAAAAATGCGATGGATCAACACTTATCTTATTGCACGATAACGGGACAGAATATATTTATAAAGCACACGAGAATGCGCAAGAATAAAAAAGATGACTTTTTAAACATGAGTGAAGCTTTGAACGATTTTAAAGCTCAAAATAAACTGCAAAAAGGTTTTGCTCGTGTTGATGTAGAAACGGCATGGAAAGAAGTGATGGGTAATGGCATTATGACATATACCACGCAAATTAAATATAGCGGCACCACTCTATTTATAAGTTTATCTTCATCTGTATTAAGAGAAGAGTTATTGTATGGGCGCACTAAAATTATGGAAAATCTCAACAATCATCTAGGCAGTAATATGATAGAGAAACTTGTTTTAAGGTAGGATGATTTTAATTACTGTTGTGTTTAATGGTCTAACCATTTACCCTTTGAAGTCTACAGGTCCATTGTTCAAGGTAGTAGAGTTTGATGGTTTAGTCTGTGGTTTTTCAATTTCCATTTTTTTATTAAATATTTTTTGATACAACTCTTTTAAAGTATCAAAATCAACAGACCATGAAAGACCTATTCCTTGAGCATATCCACTTATATCACCTATTTGCTGCAGGTTATCTTCACGATTGAATATTTTAAGTCTTAATGATCCATCTTTATTAAGTAAAAATTCAATTTCTACATTACCTATGACAGCACGCTCTGTGGCACTAGTACTACCTACTGGAACTCCTAGTTTACCATTTATCAAAACACGATCTGTGATTTGAGTAGTCACAGTTACACCGAAACGATCTGATCGCTGTAAATCACTATTAGGATTACGCTCTGAAGCTTCATAATTAACGCCAAATTGAATATCACCATCTCTATTTCCGACTAGGTCATTAACAATACCAGATAAACTTTCTACTAAGTTACCTGTTACAGCATTTTGACCTATACTGTTAGGATTATAAAATGTTCCTCCAGTAATAAGAGACATTGCTTGTAAATAACGTTGTGCTTTATCTTCTAATCGATATTGAAGCTCTGAACTAACTACAGAGTTTGCGTTAGGAAATTTAATTTCAAACTCTGGATCAAAATATGATAAATTCCCTTCTAATTTAGTGATTACCTCAACTGGTATTTGTGAATTAATATTAGGGTTATCTAATAATATTGCTGGGTTTGCTTGTGTTTTGTAGGTAGCACTTACATCTATATTAGCTTCTGTTGGACTACCGTTCCAGTCAACAGTACCACCAGGTTGAATAGTAAATTCTTTATTAACGATACCTGCATACTTAAAATTATAAATACCATCATACACGATAAAGTCGCCATACATATTGAATTTACCTAAAGTGTTTATTTCTAGTAATAAATTACCTGCTCCACTACCTCTTAAATAACTTCCATTTTCTTGATCTACTGTAATTTCGACTTCAGCTTCAGGAGTTACTTTGAGGTTGAACCTCAATTCCAGACCGGAAATATCTTTAATTTTAATATCCTCTCCAGATACGCGAGCTTCTTTTTCTTCAGGACTTAAAAAGTATATCACAGAATTGTCGCCTATACTTTCAGCATCATTTAGGGGAACTTTAAAAATAGTATTCTTACCTGTTGTAGCATTTACATCAATAAATAACTTATCTGTAGGACCAGTGATACTAGCCGTACCATCTATGAAGGCTGTTCCATAGTATAGAGACTCTGGAGTAAGACCAGTGTCTAAAACCAATAAACGATCAGAACTAAGGTTTAAACCTAATTCCCAAAATCCAAAATTCTTATGTTTAATTACACCTGACAAGGTTCCCTTAGTACCATACTTAGTATCTGTAAGCTCTATGGTATTAAAGTCAAATAGATCAGTACTAACTGTTATTTCACTGTTTTGCGCTAGATCAAAATCTGTATTGAGGTATGGTATATTGAGTCCACCATCTTTTATAACTAGACCACCACTAAGATTAGGTTCTATTAATAAACCGGTTAAGCCTATTTCTCCTGTTGCAAAACCTCGCATATTATCAAGCACTTCACCACCTAAAGGACTTAAAGCAACTAAATTGAAATCATTAAAATTTACATCTACATTGATTTTGGATTGCACACCAGAGGTGTTTACGGTTCCATTTGCCCATAATGTACGTTTTATATCATCTTTTAATTGAGCATTTACTTTGTACTTAGTTAAATCCTCGTTACCAGCGATAACAAGTTCAAAATCTCCTAAAGGTGTATCGTTTACTTCAAAATCTGACACGGTAAAATCACTAGTGGGCGCATATTTACCATTCTTTTGATTAAGTTCTAAAGAGCCATTAATAAGACCTTTCATCTTCAAACTATCTATAGGTGATGTTAAGCTAGAAATGCGTACGTCTTTAAAATCTAAATGCAATTCCTTATTATCCTTTCCATTTAGGTCTCCTGCTAGAGTAATAAACTCTTTAGCATGTTTAAAAACTAAGGTGTCTAGACTAAACTTTTTAAAGTCATGATCAAATGTGAGTTGCACCTCTTTATCCTCATTATTTAAAAACCATTTCTTTCCTTGAAATTTGATATCACTTTTTCTTATTCCTACCACTGATTGACTACTGTCATTTACGGTATGATAGAAACTAAGGTTATACTTATCTGATTCTCTTTTCTCACTAGCAAACTCTGTTCTAAAAAATAAGGTGTCTTTATTAGTTACATTAATTAACTTAAAATCATTAACATCATAGATACCATTTTTTACATTATCTATTTTGATATATGTATTGAATAAAGGGTTTTGATTATTGATTTGTACATTAACTTTATCTAGTTTAATATCATCAAAAAGCTTTATTTCAGGCGTTCTAAAAGTCATTTTGAACTGTGCTTCATTTGATGCAACTTGACCTTTTAATGTTGTGTTTTCGCCTAGAGCGATATCTGGAAAAACAAGGTCGACTATCTTATCATAAATCTGAAATTCATAATCAAGATACTGATCCTTTGTTACAGTTTCTGATCTATAGTTAGTATAAACATTGCCTATTGCATTTTTAAATAACTCAGGTATTTCCTCTAGTTTAAATTTACCAGACAGTTCTCCTTCAATAATGTCTGGACTATTGATTGTAATTTTGCGTACATCATCATTAAAAGATGATACCACTTTAAAATCTTCAAAAACATATTCTTTATTATCATTTTTATAACTAGCATCTTTAAACTCAACAAAACCAAAGGCATCATTTATTGTAGTTCCTTGCATGGCCATAACAATATCACCCTTTAAAATAGCTGTTGAATCTCTTTTAAAAATATTAATGGCATTTAAATCTGCATATTCAATACTAGCCTTAAAGTCATATTTATTAATTTCTTGCGACAGATCTGCTAGACCATCAAAAGTCATTTTTACATTAGGATCATTGATAGATAATCTTCCATCAAAAAGTGGCTTTTTAAGGGTACCGTTTACTTTTATATTGCGATAGACATATCCATTGTACTCAAGATTAATAACACCACCATTTATATTAGTATTTAACTGGTCAGGATTAAACCCTTTACCGTCCACATTTAAATTGAGTGTTGTTTTGCCTAACGAGGTTACTCCTAGAATAGAACCTATATCGAGATCTGTAACCTTAATGTTTCCTTTATATCCTGGCTGTGCGCTTTGTATATTAGTAAGGACTAAATCTGTATCAAAGGCTCCTTTACGTGATGTTCCTCTTAATCTAGAGACCACCGTATTTGCGTTTACTGAGGCATATCCTTGAGCACTTACAGTACCTAATGCATCAATTTCTATGGGTAATGAGCCTCCTAAAATATTAGGTAAAAAAGCTTTTAGATCTTTATTACTGACCATTAATTGATTAAATGATCCTTCAATAAAGAAATCATCTAAGTTATCAACCACATTTACAAAATGCATATCACCATCAATAGATATGTCCTTGAGTGTTGTGGCATTCATTTCTTCAACTTTAAAATCGTTTAGGATGCCAGTCATATGACCACTTAATTCTACAGTTTCATTTTTAACAATCTCATTATAAAATAATCGCAACTCATTAGTAGCTATGATAGACTCATCTATTTGAAAATCCCAGTTCACTTTATTAGTGAAATCAGAAAAATTATTATCCTGATAATTAAGTTTTAAATCTCCGGCTAAATTTGATCCTGCTGTTTCAATATACAAATCTGCTATATGTATTTGAGAACTGGTATAGGTAAAATCAGATTTTAGATTTTTAACTATTAGATCTGTGACACCATTCTCTTCTTTCATGACACCAGTGTGCATCAAGAAATTAGAACTTTCAATATTTGCTGTGATGATACCGCCGTCGATTTTAAAATCACTAGCGGTCATATTCAGGTTTCTAGCATTAAAAGATTCTGGATACTTGATAGTTTCATCAAATACGATAACGTGTGAATTAGTAACATTAAGTTCACTAGCTTCTAATATAAATGGAGCGCTACTAGTACTTTCACTACTGCCAAATTTATCTATGAATAAACTTAAATTGTCTCTAGCGTCTTCTTTATATCTATGAATATTGAGATATAACCCATCTAGATTTACTTCACCTAGATCCGGCTGACCGTTGAATAAATCACCGAAACTAAGAATAGAAGTTCCTAATTTTTTTACAAATATGACAGTATCTTTTCTGTGATCTAGCGCGAGAGCATTTTCTAAGGATACATTACCTGAATAACTGACATGTATTTTATCAATGGAAATTTCAGTATCATAATTATCATTAAGATATGACGTCGTCCATTGTGCGGCCTTAGTTTGTACTGCGGGAAAACTGAATGCAATTACCAGAATAATAAATAGTACTAGCAGTACTAGTAGTATCCTTAGTAATATTTTTAAAATCCTTTTAATAGTAGTAGATGATTTACTTTTGCAAATGTCACCAATTTTTATGCCTTAGTATCATAATGCCCACACAAAATACATACATTCTTGCAATTGAGTCCTCTTGTGATGACACTGCTTGCGCAATTCTAGAAAACGACAGTGTTTTATCTAATGTTGTTGCTAGTCAAAAAATACACGAACAATATGGTGGAGTCGTACCAGAACTTGCTTCAAGAGCGCATCAATCTAACATCATTCCGGTTGTAGATGAAGCACTTAAACAAGCAAAAATTGATAAATCACAATTAAGCGCCATTGCATTTACAAAAGGTCCTGGTTTAATGGGTAGTCTTTTAGTAGGTACTAGTTTTGCAAAATCACTAGCTCTATCTTTAAATATACCATTGTTAGATGTACATCACATGCATGGACACATACTTGCTCATTTTATAGATGATGGTCAAGAAAAACCTGACTATCCTTTCTTAGCACTTACCATAAGTGGTGGACATACTCAAATTGTGCAAGTAAATAGCTCTAGTGATTTGATCGTCCTAGGAACCACTCAAGATGATGCGGTAGGTGAAGCTTTTGATAAATCTGGTAAAATTTTAGGCTTAGGCTACCCAGCAGGACCACAAATTGATCGATTAGCGCAATTAGGTAATCCTAGAAAATTTGATTTCCCAGTACCTAAGGCACCTGGACTTAATTATAGCTTTAGCGGCTTTAAAACAGCTGTGTTGTATTTTCTTCAACGAGAAACAAAAAAAAATCAAGATTTTGTAAAGGAAAATCTAGAAGATATTTGTGCCAGTATTCAATATACCTTGATTAAAATTTTATTTAAAAAATTAGAAAAGGCAGTAGCTCAAACTGGCATTAAACAAGTCGCTATAGGCGGTGGTGTTAGTGCAAATTCTGGCATTAGAAAACATCTTAAATCCATGGAATCTAAAGGATGGAAAACTTTTATACCGCCATTTGAATATACTACAGATAATGCTGCCATGATAGGAATTGCAGGTTATTTCAAATTTTTAGAAAATGACTTTGCAGGATTAGACACTACTGCTTCACCTAGAATACATATGTAATGCAATTATTTTATAATTCTCAGATCAATAAACAATCGATATCCTTCACTTTGGATAGAGAAGAAAGTAAACATGTATTTAAAGTTTTACGTAAAAATATTGGTGACCGCATTAACCTTACTGATGGTAAGGGCAATCTTTATCATGGAACGATTAATCATATAACTAGTAATAGATGTGATTTAGATATCGCTTTCGCGGAAGCATACCCACCATTACCCTACCAGTTACACATCGCCATTGCTCCTACTAAAATGAATGATCGCATGGAGTGGTTTCTGGAGAAAGCGACTGAAATGGGTATTACAAGAATAACACCTATACTGTGCAAACATAGTGAGCGTCAAAAAATAAATCTAGAGCGGTTTGATCGCATTATCATCAGTGCCATGAAACAATCTTTACAGTTTCATAAACCAGTGCTAGATGAACTGACCAGTTTTGAAGATTTTTTAAGTTTGGATCTTAATAATTCAAAACTTATCGCTCATTGCGAGGATGGTGACAAAAACCACCTTAAGAATCTGATAAGTAAAGGTACCTCGACGACAGTTCTTATAGGTCCAGAAGGTGATTTTACACCACAAGAAATAGACCAGGCATTAAAAAATAATTTTAAGCCGGTGAGTTTAGGTACAACCAGATTGCGCACAGAAACAGCAGGTGTTTACACAGCTGCAACATTGAATATTATAAACAATTAAGGCCTAGGTTAGACCTATTGTTCATCTTCAATAAGTAAAACATCATCGTTATCAAGTTGTTGTTGATTCTCAACTTGACGTATGTTTTCTTTTTGATCTTTCTTTGAATAATCCTCGATGCTTTGAAAAGCAACAGTTCCTAATGCGAGTAACATAGAACATGTGGGAATAATGATTCTTAGTGAAGCGTTAATTTGCATGATAATTGATTTAAGGGGATTTAAATATATATAATAAAACGTTACCTCTTAACCTTAATTTCACTTTTATCTAACAATTATTTGTTAATAATGTATCTATGCTTATCAAGATTGTTAGATATTTGAATCTATGAAGAATTTAATACTACTCCTTTTTTGCTCTACATACCTTGCTACTGCACAAGATGTCGCCGTATTAAAGTATGATGGTGGCGGTGATTGGTACTCAAACCCGACGGCACTGCCTAATTTAGTATCCTATTGTAATGAAGAGATAGGCACTACCCTTTCTACAGATGTTGCAACAGTTGAAGCAAATAGCATTGATATTTTTCAATATCCTTTTATACACATGACAGGACATGGAAATGTTGTTTTTAGTGAAGATGATTTATCTAACCTTAAAAACTATTTACTAAGCGGTGGTTTTTTACATATCGATGATAATTATGGGATGAAACCCTATCTAGAAAAAGAATTACTTAAATTATTTCCTAATAAAAAGTTGATTGAATTACCAGCAAACCACGAGATTTTTAACAACCATGCTCAATTCCCTCTAGGACTACCTAAAATCCATGAGCATGACGGTGAGCGTCCACAAGCTTTGGGAATTTTTCATGAAGGAAGACTCGTCTTATTATTTACCTTTGAAGCAGATCTAGGTGATGGCTGGGAAAGTCCAGAGGTTCACAACGATCCACCAGCCGTGCGCAAAAAAGCGCTGGACATGGGAGCTAATATTATAAAATACGTTTTCACTAACTAATCTATGTCTACACCTTTACTCAATTCTAAGTCCATTGCATATGGTATTTTAAGAGCACTACTTATTATAGGTGGTGTCTTTGTTCTATTATGGTTTATATGGAAAATACAATCTGTACTATTGTATATAGGAATTGCTGCGGTCATTTCTTTAATAGGTCGCCCTATAGTAGTCTTTTTGCGAGATCGTTTAAAATTTCACAATACACTAGCAGTAATTATAACTATATTTTTTATACTCACCATACTAGCAGGAGTTACCTATATGATAATACCTATCATGCTAGAACAAGGAGAAAATTTAAGTCGCATAGATATTGAAGAAGTAAAGGGTAATCTTGAAGTACTCAATGTTGAAATAAGTGAATACTTCGGTATCAAACGAGTGAATATATTTGAGCGTATTCAAGGATTAGAATATGTGCAAAATTTTGATGTAGAATTAATACCACAATTCGTTAATGGAATTTTTGGCACCTTAGGTAACATCATGATTGGGTTGTTTTCAGTTGTTTTTATAGCTTTCTTCTTGCTTAAAGATAGTCGACTACTAGTTGAAGGAGTGCTAGTGTTTTCAAAAAAAGGAACCGAAGGACAATTCTTAAGAGCATTTAATAAAATTAAAAAACTACTTTCTAGATATTTTATAGGATTGGTATTTCAAGTATTTGTACTATTTGTTCTTTACAGTATCATCTTACTTATTGTAGGAGTAGAAAATGCTTTAATTATCGCTTTCTTTTGTGCACTGTTAAATTTAATACCTTATTTAGGTCCTGCAATAGGATCTATTTTAATGATGGGATTTGTAATCAGTGATAATCTAGGAGCAGATTTTACACAAACTATTTTACCTAAACTTATAATCGTTGCTATAGGATACTCTATCGTTCAATTAATTGATAACTTTATAAACCAGCCGCTTATATTTGGTAAAAGTGTTAAGTCACATCCTTTAGAGATTTTTATAATCATATTAATTGCTGGGTTATTATTTGGTATCATAGGTTTAGTTCTCGCTATTCCTACTTATACCGCTTTAAAAGTGATTTCTAAAGAGTTCTTGAGCGAGTATAAAATTGTTCAAAAATTGACACGTAATCTATAGATGAATTTTAAGTTGTTACAGCCTGCGGTGCGCGATTATTTAATAGAGCATCTCCATTTTAATGCTGCCACATTTTTATTAAAATCGCATCCGTTTGAAAATATAAGCACGCAAGAGCTTACACAACAACTTATAGGACTTCAAAAAGCGCGTTTAAAGTTTGAACCGCTTTTTATTAATCCTAACATTATTTTTCCACCTAAAATTAATCTTGAGCAAACTAGCTCTTGGTCTACCGCTACTTATAAGGCAAACCTTTATAATGGTGAGAACATGATTGATCTCACTGGCGGCTTTGGTATTGATATATCCGCTTTCGCGAAAGCATATACCAACACCACACATATAGAACTTAATAAAGACTTACAAAAACTTGCTGCACAGTTATTTACTGCACAAGAATTGACCACCAAAAGTTATACTGGTGATGGGTTACAATATCTTACTGAAAATGCATCTATATATGATTTAATCTATATAGATCCTAGTCGCAAAACCGATACAAAAAGCAAAGCGATACAGTTAGAAGATTATGAGCCTAATGTTATTGAAAATCTAGACCTACTACTTTCTAAAGGAAAGAAAGTGATGATTAAAACATCACCCATGCTAGATATAACAGCTGGATTAAAGCAACTTAAAAACGTTTGTGAAATACATATCGTCGCTGTAAAGAATGATGTAAAAGAACTTTTATGGATTCTAGATAAAAACGCAAATGAGGTCATTATCCATTGCGTGAACTTAGAAAGCCAACAACCTGATCTAGTATTAAATCATGGCGATACCGCTAGTATTGAACTCAGTGAACCACTGGATTATCTTTATGAACCTAATGCCGCGGTAATGAAATCACAAGCCTTTAGTCACCTATGTGAAAAATATGGTATTTCAAAAATTGATCAAGACGCACATCTTTTTACTGGTAAAAAAAGCATCGATTTCCCTGGCAGAACCTTTATCATAGAAGAGGTAAAAGCATATAAACCAAAAGATATAAAGCGTTCTTATGGTAAAAGTCATCGAGCTGTTGTGACTAGAAACTTTCGCGAAAGCGTGCATCAACTACGCACAAAATACCAACTCAAAGAACACGAGACTGATTATCTTTTCTTTACCAGTTCCATGGGAAAACCTATTGTAATACAAGCAAAGAAATTATAACTTGTATGCATGAAAAACTTAGTTGTATTAACAGGCGCTGGAGTAAGTGCAGAAAGTGGTATTTCCACCTTTAGAGATGCCGGTGGATTATGGGAAGGACATGATGTAATGGAAGTCGCATCGCCACAAGGATTTGCCGCAAATCCTGAGCTTGTTTTAAATTTTTATAACCTGCGTAGAGCACAATTGAAAGAGGTCGAACCCAATCTTGCACACCATTGTATTGCCGGAATGGAACGTAATTTTAATGTGCACGTGATTACACAAAACGTAGATGATTTGCATGAGCGTGCAGGATCTAGTAACATACTTCACTTGCATGGAGAGTTACGCAAAGTGCGCAGTAGCAAGAATTACCATGACCAGCTACACTGGGAAGATGATTTACATTTAGGCGATCTTTGCGATGCTGGATCACAGTTGCGGCCACATATTGTTTGGTTTGGTGAGGAAGTTCCTGCGATGGAACAAGCAATACAAATTACCGCAAAAGCAGACGTGTTACTCATTGTCGGTACATCATTACAAGTATATCCAGCTGCTGGATTAAAAGATTATGTTCCTGACCACTGCCCTATTTATTTTGTAGATCCACATCCTTCTTTAGAAAGTAATGGTAGACTTAAAGTATTTGCTGAAAATGCGAGTACTGGTGTTCAAAAAGTGGCTGATTTGTTGAATATGGAGTTGTAACAATATGAAATACATTCTCCTTTTATTATCTATCATTTTATTTACAGCTTGTAACAAGTTGAAAAAAGAAACTTTAATAATTGAAGAAACTATCGACTCTACAATCCAAAAAAAAGAACCTATTATAGAAGAAGAAAAAGTTCCTGAAATAATTTTTCAGGACACCACTTCTCATATAAAGAGTTATCAAATTAAATTAGAGAATTCTAAGTATAATTTTATTGTGAAAAACTTAGATGACATAGAATTCTCAAGAATAAATCTATTAGGAACTGATGAGCGTTTTCATTATATACAAAAAGAACTCAAAAATGAAATCCTTGAAATTTGTAATCATGTACAACAAATAAATAGTTTTAAATTTAAAGGACAAGTAGAAATAAGTCGTAACACCTTTCCAAGAGGAACCTTAACCGAATATATTTTTCCTAACGAAATACTTGCGTCGCAGGCTTTTCAAAATCTACAAGACTTTAAAAGGAGAAACCGTAGCTATTGGGAAATGAAAGTTGATGTAAAATGTCCTTCTACAATGATTTTACGAGACAATCGTCTTTACCATGTCATAACTGGCGGCTGGTTTATGATGGGTAAAGAAGAAGAGATTGCGACGATTTTATTTGACTAATTAATGTATAATAGATAAATGACATCATCACTACTCAAAACAGAACTTCAAAACCTCAAAGCCTATAAAGTCGAGCGTGTGAGATTAGGTATCGCTGCAGTAGAAAGTAATTTACTATCAGAACTAATCGACTTATGTAAACCTGAAAGTGGTGTTTCTCATCAAGCCTGCTGGTCGCTAGAACAATCATTCTTACTTCACGAAGAATCGTGTTATCCTTACTTCAAAGAAATAGGAGCATTATATGAGATGTCCATCAACTCCTCAGGAATGCGAGCCCTTTGTAAAGTTTCAAGCATCCTTTCTAAAAAGTACTATAGTAAAAAAGAAAGCATTGTTAAATCTCTATTAACTCAAACCATACGTGAACAAATGGTAGAAGGCTGTTTTCAGGTATTAATCACTACAGACAAGACCGCAAATATGGCCTATGCTGTGTATTCTCTATTTGAATTCGGGAAAGAATTTGAATGGATTTATCCAGAACTTAAACCTATTTTACAACAAAAACTAGATGAGAACTACGGCAATGGTTTTAAGTCTAGCGCCAGGCACATCATTGCAAAATTAGATTCCTAATTAGAGATAAATCAGCTTTTAAAATTGTAATTTAGCACGCTTTAAAGATAGAACTTATGCCTACTGCTTTACAAGCTATTTCTCCTATAGACGGACGTTACCGTTCAAAAGTCGACACACTTGCTCCTTTCTTTTCAGAATCTGCTTTGATACGTTATCGTGTCCTGGTAGAGATTGAATATTTTATCGCTTTAAGCGAAAGCGGAATCAAACAACTCCAACCATTTCCTGAAGATACTCAAGAGCAGTTAAGAAACTTGTACCGCAACTTTACAGATGAAGATGCCCAAGCCATTAAAGACATCGAGAAAGTCACCAACCATGATGTAAAAGCTGTAGAGTATTTTATCAAAGAACAGTTTGATCAACTAGGTTTACAAGCTCATAAAGAATTCATCCATTTTGGATTGACTTCTCAAGATATTAATAATACAGCCATACCACTTTCTATAAAAGATGCTGTAGAAGAAATCTATCGCCCAGAAATAGAAGCGTTAAAAGAAACCTTAGAGAAACTATCCGCAGATTGGGCAAATATCCCTATGCTAGCTCGCACACATGGTCAGCCAGCTTCTCCTACTCGATTAGGAAAGGAGTTCTATGTATTTGCAGTACGACTAGATGAGCAATTAAACATGCTTGATCAAGTACAACATGCAGCAAAATTTGGCGGTGCGACAGGAAACTACAATGCACATCATGTTGCTTTTCCAGAAGTAGATTGGAGAAAATTTGGTGAAGATTTTGTAGAAAGTAGATTAGGTTTAACGCACAGTTTTCCAACTACTCAAATAGAGCACTATGACCATATGGCTTCTCTATTTGATACCCTTAAACGTATCAACACCATCTTAATAGATCTAGACAGAGATATATGGACTTATATATCCATGGACTACTTCAAGCAAAAAATTAAGAAAGGTGAAGTCGGTTCTAGCGCTATGCCTCATAAAGTAAACCCTATCGACTTTGAAAATAGTGAAGGAAACCTAGGTCTCGCAAATGCTATTTTTGAGCATCTTGCTGCAAAGTTACCTATCTCTAGATTGCAACGTGACCTAACAGATTCAACTGTATTACGTAATGTAGGTGTACCTTTTGCACATACCATTATTGCCATTAAGGCTACAATGAAAGGTTTAGGGAAATTACTTCTTAATGAAGCTAAGATTGCTCAAGATTTAGAAAACAATTGGGCCGTTGTTGCTGAAGCTATACAAACTATATTGAGACGCGAGGCATATCCAAATCCTTATGAAGCCTTAAAAGAATTAACACGTACTAATGAAAAAATTACAGGCGATAGTATCGCTAGATTTATTGATGGATTAGACGTGAGCGATGCTATTAAAACCGAAATGAAAGCTATAACACCAGCTACGTTTACTGGTATATAATCTTAACATTCTCAATCTATAATAAGCACTTCTATATGAGGTGCTTTTTTATTTATAAAACTTTTAAGTTGCTCTAATTGATCATCCGTCCAGTTGTATTGATAAAGTCTATCGACCTTACCTTGTATTGATTTCATACTTATCATTTCTTTACTCAATCGTATTTCTTGAAAATCAGTTTTAGACTCATAATAAATGACTGAATTCATAACAAATTTTAAATGAGATCCTTGAAAATATATTTGTATTGATGGTATAGGTGGTGTAAAAGCATTAACCACTATTACTATAAATGGTAAAAGGTAATAAAGACCTTCAAAAGGGTTAAAATCTTCACTTATCCAGGCTTGATTTGCATTATAAACGAAAAAACCAATGATACATGTTGAAACTGCAATCCAGAAAATATTTTTCAATTTATCATACCAACTCAAAGACACATTATTTATGGGGATAAACGCATCGATATCACGAGGTTCTTCATAGTTCAATTTTTGATAAATCATGAATGAGGATTGAATACCTACCCAAATCAATACAATATTAAAAAAATCTATGGATTCCCAATCCCAATAAATGAGAACTATTAAACCAATCAACATAATAACACTACTTAAAAACAGGTAGCCAGACGATTGCTGTTTCTCTTTCAATAAGAAATAACGTTTTTCAGCAAACAAGTCTAATTGCTTCAATTGATTTAGCATAATTAATAATTTGCTTCAAAATTATAAGACATAAATTAGGAATTCAAAGTATAGAAAAATAAAATCCTACGTAAAATCGCACTATTTAACGATATTATCATACCGTATAACTTAACAAAAGTTATTTATGTCAATTTTAACATGAATGAAGATACGTTCAGTCTACTTTTGTAGGAAAAAGCAATGAGTACTTTAACCATCATTTTAAACGTTTTAGCGCCACCTGTCAGTGTTTTCATGAAAAGAGGCGTTCATAACGATTTTGCGATTAGTCTATTATTGACTTTATTCTTTTTTATTCCTGGTATTTTACATGCATTTTACATAACTACTCAAAAAAATAGAGTGTTATAAATTATCTGCAATTCATTTTATTTTTTTCTACTAGGTTCATCTTTTTTTGATATCAAGACGGCATTACGATAATTTATAATCTCTTATCAGTTATTATAAATTTTCAGCTAGTTATACCTTCCTATTTAATTTCTTAAGTGTCTTTTCTAATAAATCAACTATTAAAAAACATAGATACATATTTGAACTAGATCACAACATTAACAGTATTAACGATATTAACTAATCTAACAGGTTAAATATTTATCAATTCCATATATTTTAAGAGAATAATGGTTAAAAACCTCATACATTTGATTAAATCAAAAAACATTAACCATGAGTATTTTAACAATCATATTAAACATATTTATTCCACCAGTAGGTGTTGCGATGAATAAAGGGATAGGTAAAGACTTTTTAATCAATTTAATTTTAACCTTAATATTCTTTGTTCCAGGAGTGATACACGCCTTTTATGTAACTGCAAAATAATTTGTTTTTCATACATATTTAAAAAGCCAGCTTGTTTAAAGCTGGCTTTTTTTGTTATAGACTTTTAGCTTCATTCCAGTACACATCCATCTCTGCCAGTGTCATATCACTCAGTTCCTTTCCTATTGCTTTAGCTTTAGATTCTAGATATTGGAATCGCTTGATAAATTTTTTATTAGTCCTTTCTAGGGCATCTTCAGGATTTACTCCTAAGTGTTTCCCATAATTCACAAGTGAAAATAGTACATCTCCAAATTCTGCTTCAATCTTATCATGATCTCCTTTATCAACCTCTACCTGCAATTCTGCCAGCTCTTCTTCTAGCTTTTCCTTTACTTGTTCAGGTTTTTCCCAGTCAAAACCTACTCCGGCAACTTTGTCCTGGATACGAGAGCTCTTAACCAATGCTGGTAAGGATTTGGGCACACCTTCTAGAACACTCTTTTTACCTTCTTTAAGTTTTAAAGCTTCCCAATTTTTCTTTACCTCTTGTTCATCTGCCACCTCAACATCTGCATAGATGTGTGGATGTCTAGAAATCAATTTATCACAAATACCATTTGCAACGGTGCCTATGTCCCATTCATCAGTCTCTGATCCTATTTTTGAGTAAAAAACAATATGCAATAGTAAATCACCTAATTCTTTAGGAATCTCTGCTCTATCATTATCTAAAATTGCATCACCTAACTCATAGGTTTCTTCAATAGTTAAATGACGTAATGATTGTAGAGTTTGCTTGCGATCCCATGGACAACCTTCACGCAATTCGTCCATTATAGTTAATAATCTATCGAGTGCTGCTAGTTGTTCTTTTCTATTATTCATACTATGTAAGACTATGATACGTAATTTTTTCTATTATTCAATTGTGAGTTCAAGGGATTATATTTGTGACGCTTCCGCGAAAGCGTGATCAATAACATTTAACTGCCACAATAAAGATGGCATAAAATTAGTTCCTATTATATCAAACATCCAGATATGCGACAGATACTTTTAAGCTTTTTTGCACTTGTTATAACCATTCCCGCTTTTGCCCAAAATTGGGTCACTGATGAAAGTATGGAAGAAACGGTCATGCAAGAAGACGACCAACTTAAGGTATTATACTTTACCGCATCCTGGTGTGGTCCATGTCGTTATATGAAACCTATTATGCAAAATATCGACGAGGATGAAACCGTGGATACCACGGTATACTTTATGGATACTGACAGCAATGTTGCAGACGATATTTTAAAGGTCAACTCTATTCCTGCCTACTTTTTTATTAAAAATGGTCATGTTTTAGGTCGAACTGGTAGCGCTGTAAAGCGTGAAGACATGGTTGCTATGATTGAAAGACATGATGCTATGACTATTAAAGGTAATTTACTGGCTTACCGAGGCAAACCTTCAAAATATGAATTAATTGCAGGAGCAAATCCAAAATTAACGGTAGAAAATCTAGAAACCATATGGTATGATGCGCACCAACTCAATGCGCTATCTTGGAAAATTTATCAAAAACTTACTGATCCACAAGATATAGCCTGCGCTCTAATTTTAATACAGCGCTCTATAGAGCTTGAAGAGTTTACCTCTAATCTAGAGACCTATGCGCACTTACTCGCTAAAAATGGTGAAAATAGAAAAGCTCTTAAAATGGCTAAAAAAGCAAAAAGAAAAGCCGAAAAGAATAATGAGTTTACTGGAATTATTGAGGAGTTGATTACAAAATTAGAAGCTTAAGTTTCAAAAAGCAGGTTTTCTAGTTCAATAAAACATTCTATATATCGTTCTTCATCTTCATTATCCAGTCCATCAATAATACATTGATATAATAGTTTACTTTGTCGATTAGGTGAAATGGATTGCATATTTTGAAGCTCTTTCTTATAAGTATCATTATCAACATACTCAGACAATCTCAATCTAGAAGCTGCATATTTTTGAACATTCTTATGTTTATCATCGATGGAGTCCAATAATTGATATGCGTTTTTGAAGTAACCTTGATTCATGTACGACTCTGCTTCTAAATAGATATTATTCGCCTCCATTAGGCCATTTAAAAAAATCATAGAATTAGATCCATATCTACTGGCAAATTGATTTACGTTTTGACCTAGACTTAATCCATCATAAACGCTATATATGTTTGCTATTTCAAATTCCTTTTGACTATTAGGAGAAATATAGAAAACTAAATAATTATAGAAAGATTCTTCATTCTCCAGAACGTAAGTAAGCCTTATGACATCATCTTTTTTATGAATGTGTAACAAATTTAATTTGGAAGCATTTACAGCAAGATGTTCAAATAAATTATTATTAAATGTTTCAAACATCTGGTGAATAATGTTCAATACAATTTGAGGTGGTTTTTCACCTGGTCGCAATTCAGGTATTCTTACCCTTTTTGAGAATTCAATAGCATCAAAATAGTTCGATAAAATAGCTGCCTTATCATTGTTATAAGCATCTTGAATAATATTAGCTAGTTCTTCTGCCTTTAGTCGCTCTTTTTCTGTCATTTCTTGAAGTTGCGCTTCATCAGCACAACTCCACAGAAATAACGTTATGATGAATAATAGTAATCTTTTCAAAAGTTATTATTTTAAATCCCTTTGATAAAACTACTATATAAATCATTAAATTGATATCCTTCAGTAAATCGTTTTTTACTCAATTTATCAAACTCTACTAAAGACCATAAAATAAATTCTTTCAAGAAATAACGATCTTCCATAGGGAATTCTGGCTGGTATTTTTCCACTAGGTCTGTTAATGGCGTTACCTGATCTAATAATGCTTTATAATCTGCATCATTGAGTTCATCAAGTAATTCTAAGCCATCATTATTAAAGAACCATTCTAGTAGCTTGTCATAAGGCGTTTCTTCATCCGGTTTTTGAAGTTTCTTAATTTCAGGAAAATATTCTGGGAACAACTTCTTTGTCGCATCTCCTATCAATTCATTTGCAACAAAGGCAGCACCTTCTTGCTCGCCTTCATAGACCAACTCTATTTTACCGGTAATAGAAGGAATGACACCTGTGAAGTCTGAGAAGCGTAATGTGGTCGTCTCGTCTCCATTCATTAAAGCACGACGCTCTGCAGTACTCAATAAGTTTTCATAAGCAGTGATGCTCATACGTGCACTTACACCACTCTTTTCATCTACATATTCACTATCACGTGCACAAAAACTAATTTGTTCTAACAAGTCTTTTGCTAGTTCTGGAACAATTACGGTGTTTTCAGTACGTTCATCCTTACGAGCTTCTTGTTGTGTAATCGTTTTGGCGATTTCTATAGTTTCTGGATAGTGCGTTAAAATTTGTGAACCTATACGATCTTTAAGTGGAGTCACTATACTTCCACGATTGGTATAATCCTCAGGATTTGCCGTGAATAGAAATTGCATATCGAGTTCTAATCGCAACTTAAAACCACGTATTTGAATATCGCCTTCTTGCAGAATATTGAATAATGCTACCTGAATACGTGCTTGTAAATCTGGTAATTCATTGATGACAAAAATACAGCGGTTAGCACGCGGAATCATTCCGTAGTGAATCACTCGATCATCTGCATAACTTAGTTTTAAGTTGGCCGCTTTGATCGGGTCTATATCTCCTATTAAATCTGCTACGGTAACGTCTGGTGTGGCGAGTTTTTCATAGAAACGATCATCTCTATGCAACCACGAGATGGGTGTTTTGTCACCATGTTTTTCTATCAACTCAATGGCAGTCCTGGATAATGGTGCTAGCGGATCATCATGAATCTCACTATCTGTCACATAAGGAATATACTCGTCCAGTAAACCAGTCATCAATCGTGCGAGTCGAGTTTTTGCCTGACCACGCAATCCTAACAAGTTGATATTATGCCTGGAGAGAATAGCTCTTTCCAGTTCTGGAATCACTGTGTTTTCATACCCATGAATTCCCGTAAAAGAATCTACTCCAGTTTTAATATTTGCAATTAAATTATCTCTTAGCTCGTCCTTAATAGACTTGGATTTCCATCCTGCTTTAATAAGTTGGCCTAAGGTGTTTGTTTGTTTTATGTTCATATTTCAAAGTTACATATATGTAAAATACAAGATGAGTAGATAGCAGGATTTTTGTGAGTTAAAATATCACAATTTTTGTTAATTTATTTGTTTATGTTTATGATTATATTAAAATTTAAACGAACCTTAAATCTAATACTTATGAAAAATCTTTTATTTTTACTTGGAATAATCCTTCTATCCTCAGCCACAGCTGTTCAATTTGAAGGTTGTGAATGTGGAGATCACGAAACTGGAATTACGACTTATAATGTTGGAGAAGGTGAAGGCTGTTGCTCTGGCGAGGCTGGAGTTGTTGGTTTTATTACTTCTTATGAGTATTCAGAAGGAGTTTGGCGAGTAAGTGGGCAATCTAAAATCACTGGCTCCGCAGCACAATCTGCTTGCTGTCCAGATGCTTAAAATTAACATTAAATCTTAAAATCTTAAAATCTTAAATTATGAAAAAAATTATATTTGTAGTTATATGCGCGTCCTTGGTCCTATCATGTCAAAATGATAATTTTAAAGATCAAAATCAAGGGTCTAATGAAATATCAAATTTAGAAAAATCAAAAAATCTTAAAGGTCAAGTACCAAGAGAACATGAAATCTGGGATCATTTACTTTATCCTGAAAACACTGATTTAGATAAATTAACAGAATTATATACGTCTAGAATTAGCTTTGAAAAAACAGACTACTCTGATAATCTCAAGCAAATGACAATTCATGCCATTTACGAAAATGGATTAATTGAATCAAAGGATAAAAAATTAAATGATTATTTTATCAAAGAGCAACTTAAATTAACAAGTAATTTCCTTTCCATACCTCAGTTTTATCAATCTTTAAAATTAGTAGAGGATAATTACACTGAGGAGGAATTAACCAAGTTTGCGCTTACTTTTGATAAAATTAACTCAAATGCAATTGAAAAAACAAATTGGAGAGATACTAAAAGAAAGGAAGAGCTAACTAAATCTTTAATTCTACAAAGACTTACTTATTACAGACATGGATTCTGGAAAAAATGATATTCAAATGACTAGTCCTAAATAATCGATACATATTATTTAGGACTAGTAAAACTGCCTTTTATAAATCACTTCAACCGTTTCTTCCTATTAGCCTCATAATCTGTAAAAATCATTTCACCTAGACCTTGCAGTCCGGTAAAAAAGGCTTTTCCTTGATTAGCTTCGGTGAATTCGTCTACAAATCGTTGTAGATATGGATCGTTGGCTATCATAAATGTGGTTATAGGAATATGTAATCTACGTGCTTGTGCCGCCATGGTATAACATTTCTCAACGATGTACTCATCGAGTCCATTACTGTTTTTATAATATCGACCATCTTTTAATCGCAAGCAACTAGGTTTCCCATCTGTGATCATAAAGATTTGCTTATTGGTATTACGCTTGCGACGCAGTATATCCATGGCAAGTTGTAAACCAGCGACCGTATTAGTATGATAAGGTCCTACTTTGAGGTAAGGCAAATCGGCAATTTTTATAGGCCAGGCATCGTTACCGAAAACGATAATATCTAAAGTGTCTTTAGGATAACGAGTCGTTATTAACTCTGCCAGTGCCATCGCTACTTTTTTAGCAGGTGTTATACGATCTTCTCCATACAAAATCATGGAGTGTGAGATGTCAATCATCAACACGGTAGACATTTGCGCTTTAAACTGCGTGTCTTCTACTACCAGATCATCTTCAGTCAGGTTAAAGTTTCCCATACCATGATTGATATGCGCATTGCGCAAACTCTCTGTCATAGAAATTCGGTCCAATCCATCACCAAAACGATAAGCTCTATAATCTCCACTGTGTTCATCACCTTGGCCAAGTTTACCTGTTTTATGGTTCCCGCTATTTCCTTTACGCATGTTGCCAAAGATTTGTTCTAGGGCATGCTTACGTAATAGCTGTTCTGTCTTTGCAGTAATCGTAAAACCAGCTGGGTTTTCATCATCACCACTTCCATCACCGCCTGCATTGGGATCTATTTCTTGCTTTATAAAACCGCGTTCTAGTAAATCATTGATAAAATCTTCAATCGTATAGTCTGGTGTGGTAAGTTGATATTCTTTATCAAGTTCACGAAGCCAATCGATGGCCTCATCAAAATCACCTGAAGTGTGTGTAATGAGTTCTTTAAAAATCCCAAATAGTTTATCAAATGGATCAACATCTTTAGGGTTAAAAAGTTCAAATTTATAACCTGCTCTTTCTTGCATCATAGGTTAAAGATAGTCGTGAAAAATGGCATTTCCTTCCTTAAGGATTCAATTTAACATGGGTTTAAAGTTTAGAAAAGGGTAAAAAAATCTGTTTTAGGTGTAAACTGACCACTTTTACCGATAAGTTAATCAGAAAATGCTTTCGCGAAAGCGTAAACCATACTACTTTTGCTGCCTTGAAAAACAGAGAACTATGAGACAACATCCATGGCATGATGTAAGTTATGGCGAAGATGCGCCAGAAAAAGTAATGGGAATTATTGAAATCCCTAAGAATACAAGAGCAAAATATGAATTAGATAAAGATTCTGGTATGTTGATACTGGATAGAGTTATCTATTCTTCTATGTATTATCCAACCAACTATGGTTTCATCCCACAAACCTATTGTGATGATGAAGATCCACTAGATATTCTAGTACTTTCTCAAATAGAGATTGTACCTATGTGTCTGGTAGAGGCTAAAGTAATAGGTGTCATGCAAATGTTAGATGGTGGCGAGATGGACGATAAAATTATCGCTGTTGCTGCAAACGATATGTCTGTTGCTCACTTTAATGATGTACGTGAATTACCAGAATTCTGGAAAAAAGAAATGCGTAATTTCTTCCAAGATTATAAAAAATTAGAAAATAAAACTGTAGAGGTTGAAGAGTTTCAAGGTCGTGATAAGGCGATGGAAATCGTTAAACAATCTATTGAAGATTATAAAAAGAAGTTTCCTAACAATCAATAGGCCTTCTACTTACCTACTTTAAGTAGTGATGTAAAAAAAATCCAGCTCTTAGAGCTGGATTTTTTTTGAAAATATTTTACCGCAGTATTCATCAGCTCAAAGTTGAAGATGCTATTCCATAAACTATTTACCACTACCTTTAAACTGCTGTTCTTTACTAGCAAATAATACGTTAAAAGTCGTTAAGCTACCATATATCCTTGTAATGTACTGTTGTAAATCAACTTTAGCCTGATCATCTAGATCTGAGCTATTGATCTTTTGTTCCATAACACGTAGTCTATCTCGCAGCATGACAATTTTATGCCAGAAAGTGTTAATAGGTATTTCTTTTACAGACAGGTTAGAATCTGCTGGTTTGAGCACCATAGTACCATTCTTATACTTATCTGCAAGAGGAACGATTTGCGTCACGTCAGAGAATCGTTCTAATATCTCTCTTAAGCTTTTCTCTACGTCATAAAAACTTACCGTATCCACGTCATCCTCACAGGCCTCAATAACCTCAAATTCTTCATCAAGATCTAATGTTTCTAATCCATCTTTTTGAAAAGTAACCCAATAATGTTTTGCAGTAACATTAGTTACTACACCAAAACCATATGATGCATGATTAATTCTTGAGCCTATTCCTAGTATTTTCATTTGTTATATTGTTATGTCGATTATCTTTGACCCGAAATTGCACAAAAACATTCAGCTTTGAAAAAAATCGGGAAAATTTTATTGAAAATCGTTCTAGGGATACTTGGGTTACTTTTAGTCGTTTTTATCGTTTTGAAATTAGTTTTTAATGAAGATGTGCCGCAAGGACAAAAAGGTACTGTTGCAGATGAGTTGGGATATGCTATACTTGAGTCTATAAACCATAAAGAATTTACAGAGGTAAAAGAAATTCATTGGACTTTCAGAGGTGTAAATAAGTATGTATGGAAAGTACAACAAAATGCAGTTGATGTTTACTGGGATGATTATAAAGTTGCATATGCCACTCCATATCCACAAATAAGTTTTGCGTGGAAAGGTGATCAAAAATTAAGCGGTAAAGAGCTTGAAGATGCCATTGCGTATGCTGCAACGAACTTTAATAATGATAGCTTTTGGGTGGTAGCGCCACATAAAATATTTGATATAGGGACAGAACGCGAGCTCATTGAAGAAGATGGTAAAAGAAAACTACTCGTCCGTTATAAATCTGGTGGAACAACTCCTGGAGACGTTTATTTATGGGAAGTTGATGAAAACAACATCCCTATTGCTTTTAAAATGTGGGTGAGTATTATTCCTTTAGATGGTATCGAGGCAAAATGGAACGACTGGAAAATGACTGATGGTGGATTTCCTTTACCAACTACACGTAGTCTATATGGTATAGAAATACCTGTTACTGATGTAAAAGTGATAAGGTAATCACTCATCACTTTCTTCAAGAATAAAAATATCTTCAACGGGTACTTTAAAAAGTCTTGACATTTTAAGAGCAAGTACGGTTGATGGAACATATCTGTTTTTTTCAATAGAACTTATGGTTTGTCTAGACACACCTATGGCTTGAGCTAATTCTGTTTGATTCATATGATGAATCGCACGTTGTACGTGAACCGTATTCTTCATTACAACTGCTTTTTAAAAATCTGAAAATACATAAGATAATAAAACAGATATGACGAAATGATAAAGAAAAAACTCTGATCATATTCCCAATCCTGTGGCAATTCATCTTTGATACTGTTAACGGTAACGACTACTATCCTCATCATCAATAGCGTAAATGTACCTAGTACAAATGCAAAAGCAAACGCTCGATACCTTAAACCTTTAATACGTTCATCTTCATTTTTATCTTTGGCTAGCGTTATTATAAAAAGACCAACTAATATAAAATGCATACATAACTCCTTAAAAAATAGCGCATGATCAACTGCCTGTAAGGCTATTATTGTCATGGCGATTATAGAAAGGATACACACTCCTATACCTATCCATAAAAAAGAAGCTGGTAATAACGGAAATGCACCGCCTTTTTTTTCTAACTCGCAAAATCTTTTTAAAATAGAACCCTTCATAATGTAAAGTTATTTTATTATTATGACAAATATACTTTACATTATGGAAAGAATACCATATTTCTCAAATTTTATTTTTTAATTATTCAATGGCCTCATATTCTATATAATCTTGTGATTCTATTAAATCTGACTCATTATATACCTGCCACAATTGATAATAGTCTACAGATAATCTATTGTAATATAGATTACTGATTAAAATAACTTTAGCGACAATCAAGTAAGTATGCCACAAAGCTCCATGATAATCATCGTTAAAGTGTAGAAACACCGTTACTAGTATCCCTAAAGCAATGGACCAACGTAAACAAACAGACGTATATAGACCAGTTAAAATAAGTACACCTATAAATAGTTCAACAAATGGTAAGAATGGAGTAATCATTGACAACAAATTTTGAAAATTTAATGTACTAGAATAGTTGATACTATCCATATAATAACTATCAAAATCAAATAGGTTGGAACCAGCATGATAGATTAAATAAGCACCTAATAGAACTCTTAAAAATAAATAAGCAATAGAATATTGATCGTTTTTTGTTTGGTATAAATGTTTCATATAACCTTATTGAGAATTTAACATATAGTATAGACGATTTTTTAATTCTCACGGTTTTAAAAATTCATTTATTAGATATATTTCAAATTTTTCTGTTCAACTCACTAATATATTTATCTAAGAGACGTTCAACAACAGGTTTATCGGATTAAAATCTCTTAAAGATTGCAAACAATGACACAGAACTTTAAGTAGACTTTAAACTCTAATTTGAAGCGCTTTAAGTAACTTCGCAAGATTGCAAAAAACTATGGCGAGACCTCAAGAATTTATTGAAGTAAAAGGTGCAAGAGCACATAATCTTAAGAATATCGATATTGACATACCACGTGAGCAGTTAGTTGTGATCACTGGTCTATCTGGTTCAGGAAAATCATCGCTAGCGTTTGATACTATATATGCTGAAGGTCAGCGCCGTTATATAGAAACATTCAGTGCTTATGCACGCCAGTTTTTAGGTGGATTAGAACGTCCAGATGTAGATAAAATAGATGGCCTTTCTCCAGTAATCGCTATCGAACAAAAAACAACTAGTAAAAGTCCACGCAGTACGGTAGGTACTATTACAGAGATTTATGACTTTTTAAGACTGCTTTTTGCAAGAGCCAGTGATGCTTATTCTTACAACACAGGTAAGAAGATGGTAAGCTATAGCGACGAGCAAATAAGGGACCTTATTATTGATGAATATAAAGGAGACCGCATCAACATTCTTGCGCCAGTCGTTAACTCAAGAAAAGGACATTATCGCGAGCTGTTTGAATCTATTGCAAAACAAGGTTTTGTAAAAGTACGTGTAGATGGTGTCATTCTAGACATTCAAAAAGGAATGAAACTAGACCGCTATAAAACACACGATATTGAAATAGTTATAGATCGTATTGTACCTGGCGATAGTGAAGAAGATATTAAAAGATTAGATGCTTCCATAAATACAGCAATGTATCACGGGAACGATATTCTTATGCTGGTTAAAGCTGGCGATAAAGAAGGACGTTATTTCTCTAGAACATTAATGTGTCCAGAAACAGGCATCTCTTATCCAGAACCTGAGCCAAACAACTTTTCATTCAACTCTCCTAAAGGTGCCTGCCCAAAATGTAATGGTATTGGGAAATTATATCAGGTAAACCCTAATAAAATATTGCCCGACCATAGCATATCTATTGCTAAAGGTGGACTCGCGCCCTATCCTACTATGAAAAAGGATTGGATTTTTAAGCAGCTAGATTTAATTGCTCAAAAGTTCAATTTTAAACTTACTGATCCTGTAAATCAATTGCCAGAAGAGGCTATCCAGATGATTCTCTACGGTGGTAATGAGTCTTTAGAAGTAAATTCTAAAGACCTAGGTGTAAAGCGCAAGTATAAAATAGATTTTGAAGGTATAGCAAACTTCATTGATCAAACCTATAGTAATAACGACAGCACATCTTTACAGCGCTGGGCAAAAGAGTTTATGGATCACATAGACTGTCCATCTTGTGAAGGAGCACGACTGCGCAAAGAATCGCTTTACTTTAAAGTTAATGAAATGAACATCGCGCAGTTAGCAAATATGGACATTGCAGAGCTGGTAGAATGGTTTGATGGTTTGGGAACCACGCTTTCGCGAAAGCAAGAACAAATAGCCACAGAGCTCTTAAAAGAAATACGTGTTAGATTACAGTTTCTGCTAGATGTTGGACTAGACTATTTATCTTTAAATCGTAGTGCAAAATCACTTTCTGGTGGTGAGGCACAACGTATAAGACTTGCCACTCAAATAGGTTCTCAACTAGTAGGTGTTTTATATATACTAGATGAACCTAGTATAGGACTACATCAACGAGATAATGAGAAATTGATTAATTCTCTAGAGTCTTTAAGAGACACCGGTAACAGCGTGGTGGTGGTAGAACATGATAAAGATATGATTGAGCGTGCAGACTATGTCATAGACATAGGACCACGCGCAGGAAAATATGGTGGCGAGATCATCTCAAAAGGAACACCTGCCGAAATCTTGAAACACGATACACTTACCGCTCAATATATGAATGGTAAACTAGAAATTGAAGTCCCTAAAGCAAGACGCAAAGGTAACGGTGAGAAAATATCGCTTAAAGGTTGTACCGGTAATAACCTTAAGAATGTATCGATAGATTTACCACTAGGAAAAATGATTGTAGTAACTGGTGTATCAGGTAGCGGTAAATCCACATTAATTAATGAGACGCTCTACCCTATTATGAATGCTCATTTTTTTAATGGAGTAAAAATACCTAAACCTTATAAAAGCATTAAAAATCTTGATGCAGTAGATAAAGTAATTGACATTAACCAAAGTCCTATAGGGAGAACACCACGTTCTAATCCTGCCACCTATACTAAAACCTTTGATGAAATAAGAAGCCTATTTGCAAAAACTCCAGAAGCATTAATACGAGGTTATAAGCCAGGTCGTTTCAGCTTTAACGTGGTAGGCGGACGTTGCGAAACCTGTAAAGGTGGTGGACTACGTGTGATAGAGATGAATTTTTTACCTGATGTTTATGTCACTTGTGAGACCTGTCAGGGAAAAAGATTTAATAGAGAAACACTTGAGATACGATATAAAGGAAAATCAATAAGTGATGTTCTTAATATGACTATTAATGAAGCAACAGATTTCTTTGAACCTATTCCTAAAATATATCGCAAGCTTAAGACCATTAAAGATGTCGGACTAGGTTATATTACTTTAGGACAACAGTCTACTACTCTATCTGGTGGAGAAGCGCAACGTATTAAACTTGCTAGTGAATTATCAAAAAGAGATACCGGTAATACTTTTTATATACTAGATGAACCTACTACAGGATTGCATTTTGAAGATATTAGAGTATTATTGCTGGTTCTTAATAAATTAGTCGATAAAGGAAATACCGTTCTAATTATTGAGCACAACATGGATGTAATTAAAATTGCAGATCATATTATAGATGTAGGTCCAGAAGGTGGACGTGGTGGTGGAGAAATTCTCGCTACCGGAACACCAGAAAAGGTCGCAAAACATAAAACAAGTCACACTGCACGATTCTTGAAGAAAGAATTAGGCATGTGATGCACTTTCAATAAAACAATTTTTGCTATTAATCATTAATAGCAATAAAATAAAAAACAACGTTAAGGTGGTAAAGCGCCAGTTTAATTAAGAAATTAAAAATATTATGAGAAAAGAAGCTAGAGAAAAAGGATGGAATGAAAAGAAGACTAACGACAGTTGGGCTACTTTTAAAATATTATCTGAATTTGTAATGGGATTTGAGCGCATGAGTCGTATCGGTCCATGTGTATCTATTTTTGGTAGTGCGAGATTAAAACCAGATAATAAATACTATCAACTAGCCACAGAAATTGCTGGTAAAATTGTAGATAATGGCTATGGTGTTATCACCGGTGGTGGACCTGGTATTATGGAAGCAGGTAATAAAGGTGCGCATCTTAATGGTGGTACATCTGTAGGTTTAAATATAGCATTGCCTTTTGAACAGCATGATAACCCATATATCGATCACGATAAGAGTCTAGATTTTGACTACTTTTTTGCAAGAAAAGTAATGTTTGTAAAATATTCTCAAGGTTTTGTAGTAATGCCAGGAGGATTCGGTACGTTAGATGAGTTGTTTGAAGCAATAACCTTAATTCAAACTAATAAGATTGGTAAGTTTCCTATCATTTTAGTAGGAACTGAATTCTGGAGTGGATTACTAGATTGGATTAAAGGTACACTAGATAAGAAGTTCTTTACTATTAGTCCTGAAGACATCGACTTACTACATGTTGTGGACACATCTGATGAGGCAGTTGCCATTATCAATGAATTCTACCAGAAGTATGATTTAAGTCCTAACTTCTAAAACTTAAAACTAATCTCGTATTTTATTCGTTAATATTCTGTACACTGCTAACCTACCAAAGCAAATACCATAACGATTTGAGAAAACTTACGTTTATTTTGCTTTTGATGTTGTCTTGTATTTCACAAGCACAGCACTCACACCATATGATCGCTACCTTAGAATCAGAGTCTGATGTTTTACATATCAAAGACTCTATGATTGTAAAAAACGACAGCGATGTGAGTTGGGATAAAATAGTGATGCTGGATTGGGCACACGCTTTTAGTTCAAAAGATACTCCACTAGCCAATCGATTTGCTGAGGACTTTAAAAATAAATTTCAATTTGCCCCAGAAGATGATCGTGGTAAAACGGTCTTTAAATCTTCCACAGCAAATTTAGATTTTACAATAAAAAGACTACCTCATCAAGTAGACATCATCGAGCTACATCTTACAGAACCTTTATTACCAGGAGCCTCAAAAACGATAGCTTGGGAATATGATATTGTGATACCAGAAGATGACTTTACAGGCTATGGTAAAAGTAGTACAGGCAATTATGCTTTGCGTTATTGGTATATCACGCCAGCAGTATTTGATCAAGGTGAATGGCAATATTTCTCGCATAAAGGAATTAACGACTACTATCCAGCTTTAGCAAATTACTCAATATCCATACACCTGCCTACTTCTCATCAAGTAGTGACTAATGCACCTATTATAACTTCTGGATTAACAGATTACAAAAACAGCTACTTATTAAAAGGCAACTACCTATCCCATGTAGAGCTTTATCTTGAACAAAATCTTCAACGTTATAAAAACTTTGGTGTTCCTGATTTAAATGTTACCACAGATATTGAAGACGGCGATGTACCACCAGAGCTAAAAGCCCTATTTATAGATCGTATTTCTGGATTTTTAAATGAAAATTTAGGAGCATATGCATATTCTAACATGCTTATAACAGATCGATATTATAGAGAAGATCCTGTTTATGGTTTGAGTTCCTTACCTGATTTTATCAATCCATTTCCAGCAGGTTTTACCTATGAAATAAAAATGATCAAAGCCATGACTAGAAGATGGCTAGAAAGCGGTGCCAGATTACATCCCAGAAATGAAAACTGGTTGCAAGACGGTATGATGGTTTATCTATTGCATAAATATAACGAGACCTATTATCCAGATCTCAAAATAGCTGGTAAGCTTAGTGATATTTGGGGAATTAGAGGATTTAATATCACACAATTAGATTTTAATGACCAATACGCATTTCTATATTTAAATAGTGCGAGATTAAATCTAGATCAAAGTATAACTACACCATCTGATTCTTTAGTAAAATATAATCAACAATTAGGCATCATTAATAAGGCTGCTATAGGCTTAAGATATTTACAAGATTATTCTGGCAACAACTCTGTAGACCAGACGATTAAAGAGTTTTATCAAAATAATAAGTTGAAATTATCTCACGTCAGTGATTTTAAAACTATTCTAGAAAGTAAAAATTCTAAAAGCATCGACTGGTTTTTTGAAGATTATATTGCTAAGTATACTCGTATGGACTGGAAAATCAAACGTGTAAAAAATGTAGGCGATTCAGTAAAAGTATATCTTAAAAATAAATCAGATAGAGACCTTCCTATAGCTCTCTACAGTCTCGATAAAGATAGTATCATTGAAAAATTATGGATTGATCATGTTGTAGAAGATACTGTAATTACGCTTTCGCGAAAGCGTGCTAACAGAATTTCTCTCAATTATGAAAAACTCATCCCAGAGTTTACCATGCATGATAACTATAAAACTTTAAAAGGATTTGCTCAAAATAGACCTATTGAATTCAGACTCTTTAAAGACATTGAAGATCCAGAAAGAGCACAAGTATTTTTAATGCCTGACTTAGGGTTTAACGTATATGATGGCGTTACTGTAGGAGCACGATTTTCAAATGGGACATTATTACCTAAACCATTTAGATATACAATAAAACCTATTTATGGTCTGAACTCTAACAAAGTAATTGGATCTATCGGTTTATCTTATACACATAATTTAGAAAAACATGATGAGAGCATTTATTTTGTGCGCTATGGCGTGTCTGCAAATCGTTTTTCTTATGCAGATGATTTACTGTACCGTCGTGCGAGTGCCTGGCTTAATTTAGGTTTCAGACCAAAAGATTTGCGTAGCAATAAAAGATCATTTCTTACCTTCAGGAACGTATTAGTAGATAGAGATAGAGATCCTGCAAATCCAGTAAATGAGCCCGATTATAATGTTTTCTCCATCAACTATAATAATCAAGATCGTAACTTCAAGAGGTATTTTAGCTATAACGCAGGCGTTGAAGTCTCTAGCAGATTTAGTAAGGCGACTTTTAGAACACAGTGGAGAAAACTGTTTAAAGACAATAGACAATTAAACATCAGATTTTTTACCGGTGCATTTTTACATAACGAGACTCAAAATGATGGGAACTTTTTCTCATTTGCACTAGATAGACCTACAGATTATCTCTTTGATTATAATTATTATGGTCGCTCAGATGAAAGTGGTTTCTTCTCACAACAACTTATCATTGCCGAAGGTGGTTTTAAATCACAACTAGAAACACCATACGCAAACCAATTTATAAGCACGGTTAATACATCATACAGTATCTGGAAATATGTATTTGCATATGCAGATGTAGGTGTTGTCAAAAACAGAAATACACCACTTGCTGGCGTTTATGATTCTGGATTAAGGTTAAATTTATTACAAGATTATTTTGAAGTCTACTTACCTATTTATAGTAGTAATGGCTGGGAAGTAGGTCAAGGCGATTATGACCAGCGAGTAAGATTTATACTTACACTCGATTTGAATACTCTTACTGGTTTGTTTACTCGCAGATGGTATTAGAAAGACTATTGCATCTACACCACGTAATCATTACCTTTGCAAGACTATAAAAAAGGCTATGCAAACAGAAAATATCCAAGAACAAAAACTAGTAAAATCAGACTTCAAACAAGAAGTAATTAAAGATTACAAGATTGCGGTAACTAGCCGTGAATGTAGCCTTTTAGGACGTCGTGAAGTTCTTACCGGTAAAGCAAAATTTGGAATTTTTGGTGACGGAAAAGAAATTCCTCAATTAGCATGGGCACGTGCTTTTGAAAATGGTGATTTCCGTAGTGGATATTATCGTGATCAAACTTTTATGATGGCAATAGGCGAATTAACTATAGAACAGTTTTTTGCCGGTCTTTATGCAAATACAGATATTAAAGAAGAACCTATGAGCGCTGGTCGTCAAATGGGTGGACACTTTGCGACACATAGCTTAAATGAAGATGGAAGTTGGAAAAGGTTGATCGATCAGAAAAATTCTAGTGCTGACATCTCACCGACTGCAGGACAAATGCCTAGACTACTAGGTCTTGCTCAAGCATCTAAGGTTTACAGACATAATGACTTAATTCCTGAAGATAACGGCTTTTCAAATAAAGGTAATGAAGTAGCTTGGGGAACGATAGGTAACGCTAGTACAAGTGAAGGTCACTTCTGGGAAAGCTTTAATGCCGCAGGTGTGTTACAAGTACCTATGGTTATAAGTGTATGGGATGATGATTATGGTATCTCGGTACACGCAAGACACCAGACAACAAAAGAAAGTATTTCTAAAATACAAGCTGGTTTCCAGCGTGATCATGAAGATGCTGGTTTTGAAATCATGACTGTTAAAGGTTGGGATTATGTAGAACTGGTAGAAACCTATGAAAAGGCAAGTAAAATTGCTCGCGAAGAGCATGTACCAGTACTAATACATGTTCAAGAATTAACTCAGCCACAAGGGCATAGTACCAGTGGTTCTCACGAACGTTATAAGAACGAAGAACGTCTTGAATGGGAACGTGCTTATGATTGTAATGTACAATTCCGTAAATGGTTAATAGATAATGAATTTGCGACTGATGATGAGTTATCAGAAATCGAAAAGGATATTAAAAAGCAAGTACGCGATGGAAAGAAAGCAGCTTGGTCAGCTTTTATTAACCCTATCGTACAAGAGCGTGATGCCGTACTACCATTATTAGAAAATGTAGCGAGCCAGTCTGCAGATGGTGTTTTTATCAAACCGATGATAGAAAACCTTAAATCTACCAAAGAACCTATCCGCAAAGAAATTCTTGAAACAGTTCGTAAAACATTACGTTATACCTTAAAAGAAAATAACGATGCAATCACTGCTCTCAACCAATGGTTAAATAGTTATAGTAAAGAAATTCAATACAAGTATAGCAGCCACTTATTCAGTGAATCTGCTCAAGCAGCTACTAAGATAGAAGCCGTAGCACCGCAATATAATGAGACTTCAGAGGAAGTAGACGCTCGTTTAATAATGAGAGATAACTTTGATGCTATTTTTGCATCTCGACCTGATACCTTGATTTTTGGTGAAGATGCTGGAGAGATAGGAGATGTAAACCAAGGTCTGGAAGGTATGCAGGAAAAGTATGGTGAGTTGCGTGTATCTGACACAGGTATACGTGAGGCGACCATTCTAGGACAAGGAATAGGTCTTGCGATGCGTGGATTGCGTCCTATTGCAGAGATTCAATACCTAGACTACCTACTCTACTGTTTACAAATAATGAGTGATGATCTCGCTACCGTTCAATATAGAACAGCTGGAAGACAAAAAGCTCCACTTATTATAAGAACACGTGGTCACCGGCTAGAAGGTATATGGCACAGTGGTTCACCTATGGGAGGAATCATTAATTCGGTAAGAGGTATTCACGTTTTAGTACCTCGTAATATGACTCAAGCAGCTGGTTTCTATAACACGATGTTAGAAAGCGATGAACCTGCACTTATTGTAGAATGTTTAAACGGCTATAGACTTAAAGAAAAACTACCGGTTAACTTAGGAGAATTTAAAACACCTATAGGAAAAATTGAAGTTCTTAAAGAAGGTAAAGATATTACCGTTGTATCTTACGGTTCTACCTTAAGACTTATAGAAGAAGCAGCAGTAGAATTAGAAAGAGCTGGAATTGATATAGAAATTATTGACGTACAATCCTTACTACCTTTTGACCTAGATCAAGAAATTAGAGACAGTGTAAGAAAAACAAATCGCTTGTTAGTTGTTGATGAAGATGTACCTGGCGGCGCTAGTGCCTTTATTTTACAACAAATTGTTGATGATCAAAATGCATGGAGATACCTAGACAGTAAACCACAAGCTCTTGCAGCAAAAGCGCATAGACCAGCTTACAGTACAGACGGTGATTACTTTTCCAAACCTAGTGCAGATGACATTTTTGATAAAGTCTATGCGATTATGAACGAAGCAAATCCTTTAAAATATCCTAAAAATTATTAATGGATAACAAAACTTCTTCTACTGTTTGGAAACGTAAAATTCATGAAATAATTTATGAAGCAGACACTCCTGCAGGTAAGTGGTTTGACGTCATTTTACTAGTTCTTATTGTTATAAGCCTAATATTGGTAATGCTAGAAAGCATTCCAGGATTAGGTGAGAAATATGCTTTTGAATTTATTACTGCAGAGTGGATAGTTACTATATTTTTCACTATCGAGTATATATTAAGAGTTATTTCAATAAATAAACCGACTAAGTATATTTTTAGTTTTTACGGAATTATCGATTTCTTATCTACCATTCCGCTATACCTTACTTTTTTCTTTGGCGGTTTCAGCGCTTTACTCGCAGTAAGATCTTTGAGACTATTAAGAGTTTTTAGAATTTTAAAAGTTACTAGATATATAGGTGAAGCAGACAAATTAAGTAAAGCTATAAAAGCCAGTGGTCCTAAAATCGCAGTATTTTTATTTGCAGTAATGGTTGTATCCATCATTTTTGGGACTTTAATGTATCTCGTTGAAGGTCCAGAGCATGGTTTTGATAGCATTCCTAAATCTATTTATTGGTGTATTGTGACCTTGACAACAGTAGGATTTGGTGACATTGCACCAGAAACACCTTTAGGTCAATTTTTAGCAACTTTAATTATGATTATGGGTTACGGTATTATTGCCGTACCTACCGGTATTGTTAGTGCTGAGTATGCACAAGATTTAAGAAAGAAAAGTGACAACAAAGGAATTGAAGACTCTAATTATAGACATGTAAACACACAAGTATGTCAAAATTGTCTTGCCAAAAAACATCAAGATACCGCTCAATTCTGTCACAAATGTGGCTATCCATTACATGATTAATAAATCCCTTATTGTTATAGTAGGTCCTACTGCTGTGGGAAAGACTGCTTTGAGTATCGCTTTCGCGAAAGCGTACCAAACTGAAATAATATCGTGCGACTCTAGACAATTTTTCAAAGAAATGACGATCGGGACCGCAGTACCATCAATCACAGAACTTACCGAAGCACCACATCATTTTATTCAAAATTTGAGTATACATGATTCTTACTCTGTAGGTGATTTTGAAAGAGATGCGGTAAAATTACTAGATAACTTATTTAAAACGCATGACACAGTAATTATGGTAGGCGGCAGTGCTTTATATGAAAAAGCTGTTACACATGGTCTGGATCAATTACCAGAAGTTCCATCATACATAAATGATTCTATAGAAAAATTATTCATAGAAGAAGGGATAGAATCTCTACAAGAAGAATTGAAAATCAAAGATCCTGAGTATTATCAACTAGTAGATTTACAAAACCCGAGAAGACTAATGAGAGCTTTAGCGATTTGTAGGGCTACAGGAGAAACCTTTACACAATATAGATCTGGTGATAAGCAACAGAGAGATTTTAATATTATAAAAGTCGGACTTGAAGCGCCTAGAGAAGAATTATACGATCGCATCAATGCTAGAGTAGACATAATGCTAGAGCAAGGCCTATTAAACGAAGCAAAAAACCTATTACCATTTCAACACCTTACTTCTTTGAAAACTGTAGGGTATCAAGAATTGATGGGCGTATTTGAAAACAAATATGATCTAAAAGAAGGTATTAGATTAATAAAAAGAAACTCACGTAGGTTTGCAAAAAGGCAATTGACTTGGTATCGTAAAGATAACGACGTGATGTGGTTTCACTACAAAACTCGCCACACAGATATTGTGCAGCGAGTTAGTGAAAAACTTATGGAGTCTAATGTTTAAAAATCTACTTGGTCTTTTACTAATAAACGGAATCCTTCACCGTGAATATTCACGATTTCTACATTTTCGTCAGACTTAAGATACTTACGTAATTTTGCAATATATACGTCCATACTACGAGAGGTGAAGTAGTTATCATCTCTCCATATCTTAGTAAGCGCTAATTCACGTGGCATTAGATCATTAAGGTGTAACGCTAGTAGACGTAATAACTCATTCTCTTTAGGCGATAACTTAATAGGCTCTTTATCATTAAGAGTTAAGAATCTAAGTTTAGAATTAAGATGGAAATTACCAATCTGGAATTCAAACTCTTTAGAATCTGCCAGACTATCAGCACCTTTACGCTGTATGATCGCTTTAATCTTCATTAGCAATACCTCACTATCAAAAGGCTTATTTAAGTAGTCATCTGCTCCTACTTTATATCCTCTTAATACATCTTCTTTCATTGCTTTTGCAGTTAAGAAAATAATAGGCACTTCTTCGTTTTTTTCTCTGATCTCTTTGGCTAATGTAAAACCATCTTTATATGGCATCATTACATCTAGAATACAAAGATCATAGTTATCTTTTTTAAATTTCTCAAAACCTTCCATCCCGTTCTTTGCGTGTACCACGTCAAAGTCGTTCATCATAAGGTAATCTTTTAATACTGTCCCGAAGTTGGGATCGTCCTCTACAAGAAGAATCTTTTTGTTTACAGTTTCCATAAGTTTAAGTTATTAAAGGTAAATTAATTATAAATGTGCTTCCCTGGCCTTTTTCACTCTCGACATAAATATCACCATGGTGATCATCCACTATACGTTGAGCATATGCTAAACCTAGTCCGTGTCCTTTTACATTGTGAATATTACCAGTATGTTCTCTAAAGAATTTTTGGAATACTTTGCGTTGAGCATTCTTACTCATCCCTATTCCTTGATCTCTTATTTTAATTACTATTTTATCTCTGACATTTTCAGTATAGACATCTATGACTGGTGCCTCAGACTCATCAGTATATTTGATAGCATTTTCTAATACATTTACAAATACATTACTTAGATGACTTTCATTTGCTAATACTGTTGTGCGCAATGCGCCAAAGTGACGATGTAGTGATCCACCTCGTTGTTCTAGAATTAATGCAATATGTGATATACTATCTTCTAACACATCATTAAGATCTAAATTTTCTTTTTGAATATCTAAATCATTTTTTTCTAATTTAGAAATACGTAATACATTTTCAACTTGTGAATGCATTCTTTTATTTTCTTCTCTAATCATTCTTAGGTAATTAGCTACTTTCTCAGGATCTGAGCTAATTTTAGGATGTTTTAAAGAATCCAATGCTAGATTAATAGTCGCAATAGGAGTTTTAAACTCGTGCGTCATATTATTTATAAAGTCAGTCTTAATTTGCGAAATCTGACGTTGCTGAAACAATTGCGATATAGCACTAGAATAAGCAATTACAATGATAAGTGTAAAAACTAATGAAAGGCCTGCCATGCCTAATACTGATGACAAGATAAATTTTTGCCTGCCTGGAAGATTAATTAATAATTTGTAAGATTGATTATTTGCACTATCAGAATTAAAAATGGGTATTCCCCATGTAAAATAATTCTCGATATCAAAGTTTGCTGACTGAATTCTAGTCGGGAAATTATCTTGATGTATCGCAAACTCAAAACTAGAATTTATTTGACGCTCTTTTAATTCCTTACTTAGCAATTCTTCAACCTGTCTGTTAGTAACCCGTTGCGTTATAGGTAAACTAGCAGACTGATCTGCTATTGACTCCATAAACATCTTTTTACTTAACATATCCCATTGATTTATTTTCTCATAGGATTCTTCAGAATTTACAGGAGCACCATCTAGTGACGAATTACGTTTAATAGTTTTAACACGACGATTCAACAGTTTAGTAAACATTACACTATCCATCTCAATATCTAAAATAGGCGCATTAAGCTTGTAGCTCTCTCCTTGTATGCTATTAGAATATGTAATAGCTTCATCTACATTTGCATCCCTAATACGCATTAACAAAGAACTCATGTTCATTGAATTAGGCGCTATGTCTAAACTATCAATCGCGCGATTAACAGCTCTATAATAATATTCAACCTCTTGATCTTCAATCTCTTTAGCTACGTTTACTAATGATTGTCTAATCGCAAAGGAGAATTGCTCATTTCTCCCATTAATACTATCCACAATCCAGTAAATCTGGACCGCAATAATACCTGCAAGTGAAAGGCTCATAAGAGCAATTAATGTATAAAGTAGTTTTTGTTGCACGCACAAATTTAACACTATCGTAAAGTGTTAAAAAGCGTTTAACCAAATGTTAACATCTATAATAAAAATAAGAATATTTAATTTTTTAACATAAAACGATGAATTAAACCTGATTTAAGAGTTAATAAATCGATATTATCGTTAATTATTACAAAATCTGCCAACTCCAATTTTTCTTTTTGTGTCCATTGATTCTTCATTCTAGAGAGAACATCTTCTTCAGTCACGGCATCTCTATGCATAACCCTTTCAATGCGTTTCTGCAAGGAAGCTGTCACTAAAATAGTAGCATCACACCTCTTATCACCATTTGTTTCAAAAAGAATAGCTGCTTCATATAAAACATAAGCGGCACTATGATGTCTCTCACAAAATTTATCAAAATCGATGCGTACTGCAGGATGTAGTATTTTGTTAAGACCTTCTAACAGGTTTTTATCTTTAAATACTTTACTAGCTATAAAAGGTCTATTAGCCTCTATTTTTCCATTGTCATCAATATATGCCTGTTGACCTAATAAGATCTTCACTTGATCTATAACACTACGATTATTAGAAAGAATATATTTGGACCTTTCATCGGCTATATAAATAGGCACATTTAATTTTTCAAACTCCTTAGCTACGGTAGTTTTTCCACTACCTATACCGCCTGTAAGACCTATCACTTTCATCGCATTACTAAAATTTGGATTTGTTGTGGGGAGAACCTAACAGAATTAACCCGATCACTTAGTACCTCTACATCAGTGGTTACTAAATTATAATCTTCGGTAAGACTATTATAATCTATAACCACATTAAAGTCAGATTCCTTAATCAACTCATAATCTTGTAACCTACAATTAAAAATAACTTCTACTTCGGATGGTATGATTTTAGTTGCAATATCATTTTTATTATTAATAATATTAACCGGAATAGTAAATGAACCTTCAGTCATAACAGCACTTTTAATCATATAATCTACATGTGTAGGTTCGACCTTTATATCTGGATATTGTTCATTAATATTGATGCGCTTTTTAAATACCGTATCTTGAACAGTAATGTCTGCATAATTAATTTCTAAAGTATTTATACTTTTAATCATAGCATCATTCCCTGTTATTAAAACGGAGTCTGGTGTAAAGTAAGGACTGACGATTGGTAAATAATTATGTTCATACGTTACTTTAATTTTAGATTTTAAACCCACTTTTTTTGCAATAAACTCGTTGACCTCTATAGTCATAAGCTCTTCAGAAATGTAACCTACTTTAAAATCATAAGCTAGTTGATTTTTTAAACTTCCCATAACCAGTTTAGGATCAAAAAATAGTTCTCATCCTTAAATACATATTTCTTAAAATCCAGTTCAACTTGAGGCGCTATATAACTAGCTTTAAGCAAATTAAAACCATTACCTGTAAGTTCAACGTCTAGCTGATATGATAATCCGTCTTTGAGCTCCACATGACTAGGTATATTAGTCCATATAACATCTACTGCGACATGCTGTGTATAAACTTCTTTATACTTAAAAAAAAACCACAACAACCCAGCTATTAAAACAAACGTAGAAAAAGTCAACCATTTTCTGTATTCTAAACTCATAGGATTTTATTTAAAAAACAATTGTGGAAATTGATTTTTTTCTTCTTTTTTCAAAATATTTAGATAGAAATATGATTTAAAAAAACCATATCCATAACCCGTAAATTGTATAAAAACAGCATATATAGAAAGCAAGCCTATTTTAACACCGTTTTTTATGCTACTGTCTATAAAGATCAGTAGAAAGTACAGCATCACTGCATAAAGCAACCATACATAACCGGCTAAAAACGTTAACATAGAAAATAATAAACCTATTATAAATAAACTAGGTAACCAGTAGATCACCTTGGCAGAATCTGGATACCATTTATTTAATATAACTCTTACCATCCCAAATTTATGCACCTGCTTGTAAAATAATTTCCATGATATACGTCTCTCATGATATACATAAGCGTCTTTAATTAACCTCGTACGATAACCTGATTTCCATAGCCGGATACTCAAATCTGGATCTTCTCCAGGATGAATTTTACCAAACCCTTCAGTAGACAGAAAAGCCTCTTTACTCAACCCCATATTAAAGCTACGAGGTTGGAATTTATCTAGCTGTTCACTACCACCTCTAATTCCTCCAGTTGTAAAAAATGAGGTCATACTATAATTAATAGCTTTTTGTAATGATGTAAAACTTTCATGAGCGGCATCTGGACCTCCATAACAATCTACATAATCAGATTGCAAAGCGCTCTCAGCTGCTTGTAAGTAACCTTTGGGAAGTATACAATCACTATCTAATATAATAAAATAATTACCCTTTGCTTTACACATACCATAATTACGAGATTCTCCTGGACCTGAATTGGATTTAAAAAAATAGGAAATGTTGACGCTTTCGCGAAAGCGAGAACAAACAGCCTCACAAGTTAATGTAGATCCATCTTCTACAATAACAACTTCAAAATCTTTGTTATAATCTAACCGAGAAATACTAATTAGCAATTTCTCAACCTCTTCAGGACGATTATAAACTGGTACAATAAAGGAAAAATTGAGTTCTATCACGTGGTAAAAATAGGGAATAAAAAAAGGCTGTTCAATTAAGAACAGCCTTTCTAATAAAGTTATATAAAATTTACTCTTTCACTACTCTAATCGTAGAAGTACGACTATCAGTAGTTACTTGTACTAGATAAATTCCAGCACTAAGAGTTGACATATCTATTTGAGCGTTAGTTACACCAGGCTCAACATTTAATACTTGTTGACCTAACATATTCATCACTGTTGCACTGTCAATGTTTTGAAGTCCATTAATATTCAATACATCTTTTACTGGATTAGGATAGAATGTAAATCCTAATTCTTCAACGCTTGACGCACTTGCCGTAGCATCAATTGTAAAGTTATCTACAAAGAACTCTGAATCACCAGCACTAGCTGCAACACCATTAGAACCCCAGAATGCTAACTGAACGATTCCAGTATAAGCACTTAGATCAACCACTACGTTTTGTCCAGTATTAGAAACTGTAGTTGTAGAATCCCATGTCTGTAAAGTAGTCCATGTCATACCACCATCATCAGTGATTACTAATTGAACTTGTTGATCAGCAGTAAAGACTCCTGGAATAGTATCACTAAAGTCAGTATGAGCTATATCAAAAATAGCTTCAAAATTACCAGCAGTTCCTAAATCAAACTCTGGAGTCACTAACCAATCATTGATAGCTGCTGTTGTCCATATATTAATCTTAGCTGCCTGACCATTAGAACTTGCTGCATCATTAGCAAAGTCGTCTGTTGCCCATGCACCATCAAGACCATTAGGTCCTACAGCAACAGCGGTATCATCTCCTTCTGACCAGCAAACTCCTGGATAAGCAGTAAAGTCATTCCCTGGCGCACCAGTAGCTGTACCATATGGAGCTACAAATGGAGCACAACTGGTTTGATAAGTGAATGGACCTACCCAATCACTAAAGTTACCCATACCACAATCTGCTCTCACATAAACTTCAAAACTAGTTGAGGAAGCTAAACCTGATAATGATTCTGCTGTATTCATGGTAGATGTACCAGCTCCTGTAGGAATTCCTGTACCTGCGATTTGATTTACATATTCCCATACCGTTTCTCCACCGCCTGCAGTCCATGTAACATCTGCTGTACTAGAGGTTACATTTGAAACCGCAAGATTAGATGGAGGAAGACATCCTGTAAAAGAATCTACAACAACATCATCTATCGACATATCACTTTCAAACCCATTACCTCGCTCACCTCTAAATCTCACTTGAATGGTTGCCCCAGTAAATGCTCCTAGACCTACATTAGTAGTAATCCATGGGTCAGCCTGAACTGGTTGTTGTTGACCTACAAATGATGCAACGTCATTTACCCATCCATTCCCATCGTTAACGTCCACATGTAAAGTACCCATGTTAACACCATGCATATGATAGCTGAATGTTAATGCAGGATTTGTCAATGCAGACATATCTATTAAAGGAGATAATAATTCTGTTTCTGCACCTAACGCGCCAGAACTTGCTTCTGTAAAGAAAAAATTAGTTCCTGTCGCAGCTGCAAGTGGACCTGTTCCTGTTGATCCAGTGCCTGCTCCACTAACATCCCAAGTATAACCGGTGGTTTGTGGTGTACTCCAACAGTTCTCTTCAACAAATGAAGTTGATACAGTGAATGTTTCAAAACCTTCTGTATAAGGTGCCACAAATGCAGCACAAGCAGTTTCAAAAGAGAATGGCCCTACCATATTACTGAAAGCGCCAGCTCCACAATCTGAGGTTACATAAAATTCATAACAAGTTTGAGAACTTAATCCCGCAATTGATAATGGATTCATAGTTGTACCTGTCACTTGAACTGCAGCCGGATCCATAGTTCCTGGAGTAAATCCACAAGGTCCATATTCTATATTCCAGATGGTAGACATTCCATTTTCTGTCCATCCTAAATCTGCTGTGGAATCTGTAATATTAGTAGCTGTCAAAATGCTAGGATTTGGACAAGCTGGAAGCTCATCAACCTTAAAGTCATCTAAACTGATGTCACCTTCAAAACTACCATTACTAGTTGCTATAAATCTAAATTGAACAGTCGCGCCGGCATATGCAGATAAATCACTTATTTGAGATAACCATGCATCAGCTTGAGCTGTTTGTATTTGACCAGGTCCTAAGGTTACGACATTAGCCCAACCAGTTCCGTCATTTATTTCTAGATCTAAAGAACCTATCTGTCCACCGAACATGTGATAGAAAAACTCAACAGATGGTGTGGTTAATGAAGTTAAATCAATCAATGGACTAACTAGCGTAGCTACATCTCCAGTTCCTGCTCCCGAGGCCTCAGTATAAAAATAATTCACACCACTATTTGCTGCCAATGGACCTGTTCCAGTTGAAGGCGTACTACCAGCTCCATCAACATTCCAATCAAAACCAGCAGTTGCCGATGCTGACCAACACTCATCTTCAACAAAAGTTGTACTAGCTACAAATGTTTCAAAATCCTCGAAATATGGTGCTGTAAATGCAGCACATGCTGTAGTAAATGTAAAAGGACCTATATAAATGCTCGTGTCACCAGGTCCACAAACTGCTCTTACGTAATATTCATAATCTGTATTAGGTAATAGTCCAGAAACTAATGTGTCAGGTGTAGGTGTTATTCCTAATACAGTAACTTCAGCAGTCATAGTATCTGGTGTAAATCCAGGTAATCCTACTTCAACATCCCATTCAGTCTCTGTACCACCAGCTGTCCATGCTAAATCTGCTGTAGTGTCAGTTACCGTAGGAGCAGTTAAAGCAGATGGAGCGGCACACGTAGGAGGAGCGGCACATGTCACAGTCGCTGACCAACCTGGTCGTTGAACAGATCCATCAGATTCAAAAACAAATGTCAAACAACCTGAAGTAGACGTGGCTAGCAACAATTGACCTACTAAATCACCAGTACCACTATTGTTTGTAGGGTCCCAGCACCATTCAGTTCCTCCAGAAGGAGTATTAATAGTAGGGAACGTATTATCTGGTCCATCATAAATTGTTAGACCATCAAAACAACCAGTACCACTATCTTCCATATCATTAAATGTGAAATTCACATAAACCACATCACCAGCATTATCTGGACAAATGTTGTAAGTAATGTTTTCACTATTCTGGTAGTCACCAGATGCTCCACCAGAATCTACAAATGCATCACCAGCACAGTAATCAGGAGATGTCGATGCATTGGTACATACTTGTTGAGAAATATCTCCAGGTCCACATACTGCAGACACACATAATTCATAATCTGTTCCACTGCTTAAACCAGAAATAATAGTCGTAGGAGTAGTTGGATTAGGCGTTACAGCAGTAAATGCAGTAGTACCTACTTCTCTATACTCAACAACCCATTCAGTTTCTGTACCACCAGCTGTCCAGTTTAATTCAACACTACTAGAATTTACTACTCCAGTAGAAAGCATTAAAACATTAGGACAAGTCGGTATGTTATCAACTCTAAAGTCATCAATTGAAATATCACCAGCAAAAGTACCATTAGCTTCAGCTCTAAGTCTTACTTGAATAATATTACTAGTAAGTGCAACAGGAGCTAAATCAATAATTGCATCCAGCCAATCATCAGCTTGAGCTAACTGTTGTTGCCCTACAATCATATCAACATCATTTATCCAACCTGCTCCATCGTTCACATCAACATGCAATGTACCTATTTGAGCACCAAACATATGATATTTAAACTGGACAGAAGGAGCTGTTAAAGGCGTAATATCTATTAACGGAGAAACTAGTCTAGCTTCATCACCAGCGGTACCACTGGAAGCTTCAGTATAGAAATAATTACTACCACTAAAAGCACCTAAAGGACCAGTTCCTGAAGAAGGTGTTGAACCATTGTTATCAACATTCCAATCGTAGGCAGAATCAGAATCTGCTGCCCAACAATTTTCTTCTACAAACGTAGTCGAAGCGGTAAATGCCTCAAATGTATCCAAATAAGGTGCTGTAAATGCAGCACATTCTGTAGTAAAAGTTCCAGGACCAGAAACAGCACTTAGAGTACCCATTCCACAATCTGCAGTAATATAATAATCATAGCATGTAAAAGACGACAATCCAGAAACAGTGAATGGATTAGTAGTTGCAGCTACAGTTGTAGAAGTCCCATCACCAGGAACAAATCCACAAGGACCATACTCTATACTCCATGCAGTTGCAGATCCATTTTCATTCCATAATATTTCGGCTGTTATGTCAGTAACAACACCTGTAGCTAAAGCTGATGGCTGCGGGCAAGCTGGGATCTCGTCAAAAACAATATCATCAATCGCTATGTCTGAAGTTCCTGTAAATGCAGTTTCAGTTCTTTCGGCTCTAAATCTAACCTGAACAGTACCTGTACTATTGTATGGTAACAAGTCTACTACTTGCACGTCCCAAGCAGATGCTCCGCTAGTTTGTTGTTGCCCAGTAAGTGTCAAAACATCATTTACAAATCCAGAACCATCATTAACATCGACATGTAAAATTCCAGTCGCAGCACCAAACATATGAGAAGCAAACTGCATTGACGGTGCTGTTAAACCTGAGATATCAACTATAGGTGCTAGTAAAATTGCTTCATTTCCCGCTACTCCACCATTTCCTTCTACATAAAAATAGTTACTACCACTATTAGCACCATCAGGTCCCGTATTAGTTGTAGGCGTACTACCTGCTCCATCTATATTCCAATTCCATTCTGTAAAGGAAGTTGAGTTCCAAGAACCTTCCCAACAATTTGCAGCAACAAAGTCTACACCTGCAGTAAAGCTTTCAAAATCCTCAGTATATGATGCTACAATTGGAGAACATTTTGTGGTAAATGTAAAAGGTCCTACCCAAGCACTAAATCCATCTGTACCACAATTTGATCGTACATAGAAATCATAAGTAGTTTCTGCTGTTAATCCAGACGCTGTTTCAGGATTTGAAGCGGTAAGATTTTCATATACTGCACCAGCTGAACCTTGCGCTACACCTGTAGGCTGCACCTCTACTTCCCAAGAAGTCGCCAAACCGTTTTCAGACCAAGAAAGTACCGCACTTGTATCTAAAATTCCATTAGTGGTTAACAAATTAGGATCTGGACAAGGTGGTAATTCACCAACATACACATCATCTAAAGAAATGTCACCTTCAAATGTTCCAGCAGATACTGCTCTAAATCTAATTTGAACGGTTTGACCAGAATATGCACTTAAATTAACAATTTGAAGTAACCAAGAATCTCCTTGAGCTGTTTGCTGAGCACCAGAAATAGTGTTAACAGCAGTCCAACCTGAACCAGTTAAATCATCCACCTCGAGAATTAAATCTCCTATTTGACCACCAAACATGTGATAATAAAACTGAACTGATGGATTAGTTAACCCAGAAAGGTCAAATTGAGGACCATTAAGAATAGCCTCACTAGTACCTGCTGATCCAGAACTTGCTTCAGTATAGAAATAATTAACGCCAGAAAAAGCTGCTAAAGGCCCAGTATTAGATGAAGGTGTAGAACCTGCACCATCAACATTCCAATCATAAGCATCAACCGAAGTAGCTGACCAACATAATTCTTCTACAAACGCAGTAGTGGCTCCAAATGATTCAAAATCTTGAAGATATGGTGCCGCAGACGTTGGTGCAAATGGTAAACACAAAGTGGTTGCGTTCAATAATGTTGCAGAACTATAATCTGGAGCAACTGGATCACATACCGCTCTTACATAAATATCGTAAGCAGTAGCATCAGATAAACCAGATAAAGTTGTGGAAGGATTAGTCATCACGTTCACAACTGTTCCTTGAGCTGGGTTAGAAAAAGGAGCCGATATGGTACCTACTGCAGCATATTCAACTTCCCATTCTGTTTCAGTAGAACCAGCCGCCCAGTCAATATCCATACTATTGAATGAAATGTTAGTTGCCTGAATTGCGGTAACTACTGGACAAGAAATAGCCGTTTGTGCAGTGTAAGGTCCAGCCCAAACGCTTAAATCTCCCATTCCGCAATCAATTCTAACAAAAAAGTCATAAGAAGTATCAGATGCTAAACCTGTAACATCTGCAAATGGTGCCGTAAATTGTTGTACAACCGTTCCTCCACTACCTTGTGTATATGGAGATGGACCATATTCTACTTCAAAAGTAGGGCTAGGATTTCCATTAGCATCCCAAACAAAAGAAACGCTATTTGCGGTCTGCGTTACAGGAGCAAAATTTGACGGGCTTGGACATGATTCTGTCGTAGTAAACTGAATTGGTCCTTGACAGGCACTTTGGTCACCAGGTCCACAAACAGCTATAACGTACACATCATAAGTAGTAACAGAACTAAGTCCTGAAATAACAAATGGATTTGAAGTAGCGGTAACTTGTGTACCACCAGAACCACAAGAGTATGGAGCAATACCATATTCTATTATCCATTCCATTTCAGATCCTCCAGCGGTCCACCCTATCTCGGCAGAATCTGCAACCACATTATTTGAGGTAATATTAGATACAGCAGGACATGTTGGACATGACACCGTACTATTGAAGAAATTACCAGTTGCCGGAGAAAAACCAGAATTAACAACTACTATTCCTTCAGAATCAAATAATGTAAATTCATTATCTCCTGGTGTGACAGCATCGGCCACATAGTCTAATGATAAGGTATCTCCATCATTTACAGTAATAGTGACTGTATTAATATTACCCGGCGGATTAGGTACGGTGTACACTTGTGGTGTACCACCATTGATGGTCACAGATATCTGCGCACCATTGTTCCAACCATCTCCAAAATTATCCAACATTTCTAATGAATAATCACACTGAGCGACCATCATTGAAACAGTGAATAATGCTAAAAAAGTAGCGTAAAAATGTTTCATAATAAGATTTTAGTTTTAAATAATAAGTAGATGAATGTAAGCATTAAGATTAAATTAACAGTCTTACGTATGCTGATTATCGTTCAAATTCCTAAAAAAAGGTTAAAAAATTAAGATGAAATGCAGTAAAAATATCAATTTAAGTAGAATCCTACTTTTAAAATTGTTAAAACTCAGAGTTAAGTGTAAATATGACAAAATTCACTTTGAATAATTAGACTTTATTTTTATTGGATATATATAATTCTATTAAAATATATTATGTGTTTAGAGTACGCTTTCGCGAAAGCGTATTGCAATAAACAAATGAGAACATAAATGTATCGGTAAATCAAAAAAAGGCTGTTCAATTAAGAACAGCCTTTCTAAAAAAGTTATATAAAATTTACTCTTTCACTACTCGAATCGTAGAAGTACGACTGTCAGTAGTTACTTGAACTAGATAAACTCCAGCACTTAGAGTAGTCATATCAATTTGAGCATTAGTTACACCAGGTGATACATTCATAACCTGTTGTCCTAACATATTCATAACAGATGCACTATCAATATTTTGCAATCCATTAATATTCAATACATCTTTAACAGGATTTGGATAGAAAGTAAATCCTAACTCCTCGATAGACACATTACTTTGTGTTGCATCTATAGTGAAGTTATCTACGAAGAACTCTGAGTCAGTACCGGCTCCAGTAACACCATTAGTACCCCAGAATGCTAATTGCACTATTCCCGTATAACTACTAAGGCTTACGGTTTCTAATTGACCTGTGTTTGAAATAGCAGGTGATGTAGCATCCCAAGTTTGAATAGCTGTCCAAGTTAAACCTGCATCATCAGTAATTAACAATTGTATTTGTTGATCACCAGTAAAGGCAGTTGCACCAGTTGCGGCAAATGTAGTATGAGCTATATCAAAAATTGCTTCAAAATTACCAGATGTTCCCAAATCAAATTCAGGTGTTACTAACCAGTCATTGATTGCAGCAGTATTCCAAATATTAATCTTAGCTGCCTGACCATTAGAACTTGTCGCATCGTTAGCAAAGTCATCAGATGCCCAAGCACCATCTACACCATTAGGACCAACTGTTGTAGCTGTATCATCACCTTCTGACCAGCAAACTCCTGGATATGCAGTAAAGTCATTTCCTGGAGCACCAGTAGCTGTACCGTAAGGCGCTACTATAGGAGCACAATCAGTTGCAAAGTTAATAGGACCAACCCATGAACTAAAGTTACCCATTCCACAATCAGCTCTTACATAAACTTCAAAGCTTGAAGAAGAAGCTAAACCTGAAACAGATTCCATAGTATTCATAGTTGAAGTACCAGCTCCAGTTGGAGCTCCAGAACCACTAGGCAATACTGCATATTCCCATACCGTTTCAGAACCACCAGCAGACCAAGAAATATCAACAGAAGTTGCAGTGATGTTAGCCGCTGCAACATTTGTTGGAGTTAAACAACCATTAAAGTCATCAACCACAACATCATCTATAGAAATATCACCTCCGAAAGAAGCTCCACGAGTACCTCTAAATCTAATTTGAACAGTTGCTCCAGTATAAGCTCCAAGTCCTACAATAGCAGTTTGCCATGCATCAGCTTGATTTGCTTGTTGTTGACCGACAAGAGTAAATACGTCCGGTGTCCATCCTGTACCATCATTTACATCAATATGTAAAGTATCAAAATCTGGTCCCCACATATGATAAGCAAATGAAAGTGCTGGATTTGTCAATGCAGACATATCTATTAATGGAGATAAAAGCTCTGCCTCATCACCTGCTGATCCAGAAGATGCTTCAGTGAAGAAATAATTAGATCCTGTAGCAGCTGAAGTTGGTCCCGTATTAGTTGAACCAGTACCATTAGTACTCACATCCCAAGTATAACCAGTAGTTTGTGGTGTATTCCAACAATTTTCTTCTGTGAAGGCAGTGGTTACCGTAAACATCTCAAAACCTTCTGTATATGGAGCTATTACAGCAGAACATTCTGTTGTAAATGATGCTGGACCGGCTGTTCCGCTTAAGGTACCCATACCGCAATCTGCAGTCACATAGAATTCATAACAAGTTTCTGAAGTAAGACCAGAAATGTTAAACCCAGCATTAGTAGTCGCTACAACTGTAGTACCTGTGCCAGGTGTAAATCCACAAGGTCCATACTCAACGTTCCAAGAAGTTGCCATACCATTTTCATTCCATGATAGATCTGCGGTAACATCAGTTACATTAGTAGATGATAAAATGGAAGGTTGAGCACACGCTGGTAACTCATCAAACACAACATTATCTAATGAAATATCACCTAATGTATTAGTTCCTACCTTTTCCGCTCTGAATCTAACTTGAATAGTAGTACCTGTAAAAGATGATAAATCTATAACGCTTAATTCCCATGGAGAACTGCCAGCTGTTTGTTGTTGACCTTGGATAAGAACAACATCATTTACAAAACCAGAACCATCATTAATATCTACATGTAAATCACCAATACCCACACCGAACATATGATAATTGAACTGTACTGAAGGATTAGTTAAAGTGGACACATCTACTAATGGAGATAATAATACTGCCTCATTACCAGCTGTTCCACCATTACCTTCAACATAGAAGTAATTGGAACCATTAAAAGCTGCATCTGGACCTGTATTTGTTGAAGGAGTACTTCCTGCATTATCAACATTCCAATCATATTCAGTAAAACTCGTTGAATTAAAACTACCTTTCCAACAGTTTTCTTCTGTGTAATCTAAACTAGCTGAGAAAAGTTCAAAATCTTCAATATATGGCGCTGTAAGTGGCGCACATTCAGTTTTAAACGTGAATGGACCAAACCAACCACTAGCTCCATCTACCCCACAATCAGACTGTACATAAAAATCATAGAATGTATCTGCCATTAAACCAGTAGCGGTTTCAGGATTAGTCGCCATTGTATTTGCATAAACTGCTGGTGTAGTACCTTGAGCAACTCCTTGTGGTTGAACTTCTACAGACCAAACGGTAGCATTACCATTCTCTGACCAATTTAATTCTGCAGTTGTGTCAGTGATATTAAGTACAGATAACATACTTGGATCTGGACAAGCAGGAAGCTCATCTACTAATAGATCATCAATACTTATATCTCCCTCAAATGTACCATTAGAAGTAGCTACGAATTTAATAACAACAGTCTGTCCTGCATAAGCAGATAAATTCGTAATCTGTAATAACCATGGATCAGCTTGAGCCGTCTGTTGTGCTCCTGGTCCGATTGAGCCAACACTAACAAATCCTCCACCTAATTGATCATCTACTTGAATATCTAAAGTACCAATTTGATTACCGAACATATGGTACCAGAATTGAACAGAAGGAGCTGTTAATGGAGAAAGATCTATAGTAGGCATTATTAATTCTGCTGTCTGTCCTGCTGCACCACTACTTGCTTCTGTAAACATGAAGTTAGTACCGCTTTGTGCTGATAAAGGACCTGTTCCCGTTGAACCTGTTGTACCAGTTCCAGACACATCCCAACTAAAAGTTCCAGATGCGTTAGTTGTAAAACAAGCATCTTCAACAAAAGCAGTAGTTGGAGTAAAACCTTCAAAGTTTTGGAAATAAGGAGCAGCTACCACATCACATAATGTTTGGAAACTTACAGGTCCAACCCATACTGAAGTATCAGTTGCCCCACAAATAGCTCTAACATAAAAGTCATATTGTGTACTACCTTGAAGTCCTGTAACTGTATATGGTTTCGTTATTCCAGTTGCTGTTCCACCTAGTGGTGCAGCTGGTGGCATACCTTGTGTATAACCTACTGGTCCCCATTCTACATCATAAGTTGTAGCAGTACCATTTTCAGTCCAGTCAATAGTAGCATCTGTAATTGTTATAGATGTAGTATCTACCGTTAAAGCAGAAGGTGCAGGACAAGTTGGTATTTCATCAATTCTAAAATCATCAATTGAAATATCACCTGCAAAAGTACCATTAGACTCAGCTCTTAATCGTACTGACAACTCTGTTCCTGTTAAACCAGTTATAGCACTAATATCAACGATTCTCTGAATCCAATCATCAGCTTGCGCTGTTTGTTGTGCACCAACAATCATATCTACATCATTAATCCATCCTGTACCATCATTAACATCAACATGAAGAGTACCTATTTGTGCACCGAACATGTGATAATAGAATTGAATAGAAGGCGTAGTTAATGTTGAATAATCTATAATAGGAGAAACTAAACGAGCCTCAGCACCGGTAGATGAAGCCTCTGTATAGAAATAATTGGTACCACTAAAGGCCATCAAAGGACCTGTACCAGTACTTGGCGTTGAACCGTTATTATCTACATTCCAATCATAAGTACCGTCTGCATCAGCTGACCAACAATTCTCTTCTAAGAAATTTGTTGTAGCAGTGAACGTCTCAAAGTTCTCAGAGTAAGGTGCTGTAAAAACAGCACAAGCAGTTTGGAAAGAAATTGGCCCAGACCAAACAGAGAATCCTGCAGCACCCATACAATCAGTTCTAACATAAACATCATAATTAGTGAAAGCTGTTAAACCTGTCCAGTTATAAGGATTAGCTGTTGCAGTTTGTTGAATCCCAGTTGTAGTAGCATCTGGAGCAGGATCGCCTGCCGGTTGTACTAAAACCTCATAACTAGTTGCAGCCGTAGCATTAGTATCTGCAAAATCTACATCAACCGTTGTATCTGTAATATTCAAAGCAGCTAACATACTAGGTGGTGAACAAAAAGCACCACAAGTCTCTACTCTCAATAGATCAATCGCAATATCTGCGGTAAATCCATTTGTCGCACTTTCTTTACCAGTTATTTGCAGGTAAATAATTTGACCTACATATGCATCTAAATTAACACCTACTGGTGCCCAAGGATCATTACCTGCTGTTTGTAGCTGTCCTATTGCAGTAAATTCATTAGTCCAAGGACCTGTTGGTGATGTACTAACATTTACTGTAAATTCATCAATTTCTGCACCGTAGGCAAAGTAATAGAAACTTAACTCAGCTCCATCCGTTGCAAAGCTTAAATCTATAGCTGGAGAAACAATAGCTGCAGGTGTTGTTACCGTACCAGATGTTTCTAAATATGCAAATCCACCACCACTAAATGGTGCATCAGGACCTGTATTTACTGAACCTGGTGATATAGCTCTATTAAAATTCCATAAAGCAGCTGTTGTCGTACCAACTCCTATATCGCCGGTCCATCCTGCATCATTATTTTCAAATTCTTCTTGAAAAACAAATACATTATCCATTCCAGGACAACTAACTCCTTGTGGAGGCAAGAAGGCTGTCGTAAAGGTTTTAGGACCTCTTTGAGCGCTTAATGTACTCATTCCACAATCTGCAGTTATATAAAAGTCATAAGTAGAATTAGGGTCTAAACCAGTTATCGTGTAAGGGTTTGTAGTCACTGAAACCTCAAATACATCAGGATCAGTTGCCGATGTTCCCGGAACAAAACCTACAGGACCATATTCTACAATCCATGTAGTTTCAGAACCTTGAGACTGCCAAGTAATCTCAGCATCCATTGCGTTAAGCACTCCAGTATCCAATAATGCAACTGGCGCACAAGCCGGAGCCTCTTCAACTGAAAAGTCATCGATTGCCATATCTCCAGAAGTTACACCTGTTCTTGTCGAAACAAATCTTACTTGTATATCACCAGTATAACCTGCTAAATTAATAATAGCTTGCTCAAAAGCATCACTTCCAGCTGTTTGAACAGGTCCTGAACTAGTAAACAATCCTACTTGCCACGCTGTACCATCATAAACATCTACACTTAAGTCACCCATATTAGCGCCAAATAAGTGATAATAAAATTGAACTGAAGGCTCTGTAAGACCATCTACATTAATAATAGGAGAAAACAAGGTTGCCGTATCACCTACATTACCCAATGTTTCAATATACATATAATTTGTACCTGAATTTGCTGCATCTGGACCTGTACCTCCAGACGGTGTAGTTCCATTTGTTGTCACATTCCAGTCATATTCACTAAAATTGTTTGAACCATTAAAAGTTGCAGACCAACAATTTTCACGTTCAAAGTCTAAATTAGCCGTAAAAGTCTCAAAATCTTCAGTATAAGGCAGAGCAGTTGTTGCAGCCAGCGGCAGACATTGAGTCGCTATTGAAATATTTTGCCATGAACTATAGTCAGGCTGTGTCGGATCACATACCGCTCTTACATAAATATCATATGCTGTATCATCAGTTAATGATGTTAATTGATGCATTGGATTGGTAGTAACATTCACCGTAGTACCTTGACCAGTTCCAGGCGTTGTTATAGTACCTGCCAATGCCCATTCGAGCTCCCATTCAGTTTCCATTTGACCAGGATTCCAAGATATATCAGCTAGATCTGAACCAACAAAGTCTGCTTGTAAATCACTAATCGGGAAACATGAGATTAAAGTTTGTGCTGTATAAGGACCTACCCATAAACTATAGTCACCCATTCCACAATCGATTCTAATATAGAAGTCATATGACGTATCTGATGCAAGTCCTGTCACATCAGCAAACGGAGCTGAAAACTGCTGTACAGTTGTACCACCAGTACCTTGAGTATATGGAGAAGGACCATATTCTACCTCAAACGTAGGATTTGGGTTTCCATTTGCATCCCACACAAAAGATATACTATTTGAAGTTTGTGTTACCGGTGCAAAATTAGAAGGACTTGGACAGGATTCAGTTGTTGTTAACTGAACTGGGCCTTGACAAGCACTTTGATCCATTGCTCCACAAACTGCTATTACATAAACATCATAAGTAGTTACAGAACTTAAACCTGTAATGGTGAATGGATTTGAACTTGCCGTTACTTGCGTCCCACCTGATCCACAAGTATAAGGCGCCACGCCATATTCAATTATCCATTGAGTTTCTGTCCCTCCATTAATCCAACTTATCTCAGCAGAATCTGCTACGACATTATTAGAAGTAATGTTGGTAACTGCAGGACAAGAAGGACAAGAAGCAGTCCCATTGAAGAAATTACCTGTCGCAGGTGAAAAACCTGAAGTCGCGACTACAATACCTTCAGAATCAAAGAGTGTAAACTCATTATCACCAGGCGTCACTGAATCAGCAACGTAGTCTAATGATAAAGTATCACCGTCATTTACAGCAAAGGTTACTGTGTTAATGTTTCCAGGAGGATTAGGAACAGTATACACTTGTGGTGTACCACCATTAATTGTAACAGATATCTGAGATCCATTACCCCAACCATCACCAAAGTTATCCAACATTTCTAATGAATAGTTGCACTGAGCAACCATCATCGAAACAGTAAATAAAGCTAATAGAGTAGCATAAAAATGTTTCATAGTAAATTTTTAGGTTATTTAACGCTCAAAATAACACTTAATAATATCATAAAATAACACAAAAGCTTTTAATCGATAAACTGATAAATATCTAGACAAAAAAAGAGCTGCCTTTCGGCAGCTCTTTAACATAAATGAATTAAAAAAATTACTTTTTAACAACTCTCACTGTTGTAGTGTTAGAACCTGATTTAACTTCAAATAAATATAAACCAGTTGCTAAATCTGATATATCAATTATAGCACTCTCATGGTTGATAATAATTGTCTTTAATTGTTGTCCTAATAAGTTTGTAATTGTAACACTTTCTATTGAAATCGATCCATCGATATTTACTAAACCTGTTGAAGGGTTAGGGAATAATTTGAGATCTGCTTTCGCGAAAGCGTCTCCATTACTAGCCGTAGCATCAATTATAAAATTATCAACAAAGAAATCATTATCCTCTGCATCCGGAGCAGTACCGTTAGTACCCCAGAAAGCCATTCTAACTACACCTGAATATGCTGACAAATCAACTTGAATGTTTTGACCAGCAGGCGAGATCACTGAATTGTTATCCCAAACTTGAAGCGCTGTCCAAGTAATCCCACCATTATCAGATATTAAGAATTGAACTTGATCATCTGATCCTAGATTAGTTTGTATTCCATTATCATCACCAAATTCAGTCAACGCGATATCAAATAAAGCACTCATATTATGACCAGTTGATCCTAGATCAAAATCAGGAGTCACTAACCAATCATTGATAGGTGCTGTATTCCAGATATTAATTCTGGCAGCAGCTCCATTAGATCCTGTAGTCAGGTTTGCAAAATCATCAGTTTGCCAGTCACCATTATTACCGTTAGGTCCAGTAGCAACATCAGTACCATCACCTTCTTCCCAACATGATCCTGGGAATGTTGTAAAGTCATTACCTGCAGCTCCTGTTAAAGAACCATAAGGTGTTGGGAACACATCACAAGGTGTCGTGAAGTTGAGTGGCCCAACCCATTCGCTTAGATTACCCATTCCACAATCAGCTCTTACATAAATCTCATATGGAGTCACAGCAGTTAGTCCAGATTCAACAGCACTAGTTGCCGTTACTGCTGTACCTACAGCAGAAGGAATTCCTGTACCAGCTGCTTGAACAACATATTCCCAAGCAGTTTCAGTACCACCGGCATTCCATCCAAAATCAACACCTGTTGCAGTAACAGAATTAACCGTAAGAGAATTAGGTGCTAGACAGCCTGTAAATTCTTCAATAATAAAGTTATCAATGGCTATATCTGATTCAAAACCAGCACCACGCTCACCTCTAAATCTTATTTGTACAGTACCACCACCGTAAGGAGTTAACCCTAATGTTGAAGTTAAATATGCATCACCTTCAGCAAGCTGCTGTTGTCCATTAATAACCAATACGTCATTAACATAACCTGTTCCATCATTAACATCTACATGTAAATTCCCCATATTAACACCAAACATGTGGTAGGAGAATGTCAATGCTGGATTAGTCAAACTAGATATATCTACAATAGGAGAGTATAATTCTGCTATTTCGCCAGGAACACCACTCGACGTTTCAACATACATATAATTTCCTGTATTGATTGCAGGTGCAGGACCTGTTCCTCCAGATGCTGTTAAAGTAGATGGCGCAGCAACCCAGCCTAAAGCAGCTGTATTTGTTGCAGACCAGCAATTTTCAATATTGAAGAAATCTGCTGTACCAGGGAATCCACTTGTTGTTGTTGTAAACATTTCAAAATCCTCTGTATAAGGAGCGATTAAAGGATTACATACCGTTGTGAACGATCTCACATCAGAAGCAACACTAGCAGCACCTGAACAATCAAATGTTATATAAACGTCATAACAAGTATTATCTGTTAAACCTGTAATTGTATATGGATTTCCAGTTGCAACAACTGTAGTACCTGTACCTGGTGTAAATCCACAAACTCCATACTCTACATTTACTGCAGTTGCAAGTGGTTCTGCCGTCCAAGAGACCGTAGCTGAATCATTAGTAAATGAATCAATTGCGACCATTAAAGGATCTGGACATGCTGGTTGATCTTCAACTATAACGTCATCAATAAACATTCTCCATCCATCAGTGGTAGAAGGCGGAATTCTAAATGCGATGTAAACCGGTCCTGTATATGCAGATAAGTCAATAATTTCTTCTATATAGGTTACATTACTGAATAATGTTACTGGTAGTAAGGTATTGGTAAAATCTGCTGCATTTGAACCTGTGGTAGAAAGCAATACCTCCATATTGTTAGGCTCACCAGCACTTTGTACTCGATATTGATATTTCAAACGCTGCGCACCAGTTAAATTTAATTGTGGAGAGATTAAATAATCATCATCTGCACCACCATTAAAATCTGTTGTTATTGCTGCTACTTGATCACCTTCAAATGGATTAGTGCTATAATCAATATTCCATTGATCACCATCTCCATTTGCATCTAGCACTGTCCAACACTGCTCTGTTGTACTTGCTGTATTAAAACCTTCTTGAAAAGGAACATTAAATGCGACACAAGCTGTACAGAAAGTTCCTGTTGCCGACCATGGACTAAATCCTCCAGTTCCACAATCAGATCGTACATAATAATCATAACATTGATTAGGCATTAAACCAGTTAATGTATACGGATTAGTTCCAACTGCTGACACCACTGTCCCTGTTCCTTGACCAGGAACAAAGCCTACTGGACCGTACTCGATTTCCCAAACCGTAGAAGCTCCTTGTTCTGTCCAAGAAATGTCTGCTGTAGTAGTGGTAATACTTGTTGCATCTAGCATAAGAGGCTCGTCACAATCAGGAATGTTTTCAAATCTGACATTATCAATATACATTCTCCATCCATCTGTTGTTCCTGGTGGAATTCTCCATGCGATATACACATCACCAGTGTAAGCTGACAAATCAATAGTTTCTGTCATATAAGTAACGTTAGCAAAATTAGTCACCGGTAATATTTGAGTTGTGAAATCTGCAATCGCATTTGTTCCTGTTGAAATTAAAACCTCCATATCATTAGGCTCACCAGTACTTTCTACTCGATAGTCATAACGTACTCTTTCATTTCCTGTTAAGGTAATTGCCGGTGAAATTAAATAATCATCATCTGCTCCACCGTTAAAATCAGTATTAATAGCAGCTACTTCGTCACCTTCACTTGGGTTTGACCCATAATTCATATCCCAAGCATCTCCATCACCATTTGCATCTACTACAGTCCAGCAATCTTGAGTTGAACTTGTAGAATTAAATCCTTCTGAGAACGGCACTGCAAAAGCAAGACAAGTTGTACGGCCTGCTAACGGACCGACTTGAGCACTTACATTAGTAGCACTACAGTTTCCTGTTATATAGAAATCAAATTCAGTGTTGTCTGTAAGACCAGTAACTGCATATGGGTTAGTTGTAACGGTTACAATTGTACCTGTACCTGGAGTAAATCCTACTGGACCGTACTCTATGTCCCATTCCGTTTCAGTTGATCCTGCGGTCCATGATAAGTTTATAGAATCACTAGTAGTTGAGTCAACAGTAAACGCGCTAGGAACTGGACAAGCTGGTGGTGCAGCACATGTTACCGCCGCTTCCCAACCAGATTCTTGAACAGAACCATCAGAAGTAAATACAAAAGTGATACATCCTGAAGGTAACGTCCCTATTAACATAACTTGAGTAAGATCTCCTGTACCCGCAAATCCTGAAGTAACTGAAGGATCCCAACACCAGACATCACCTACTCCATTAGGAGGACTGATTACTGGGAAAGTATCATCTGGACCAGCATAAACAGTTAGCCCATCATAACAATCATTTGAAAATCCTCTCTCTTCAGTATCAAAAGCTGTGAAATCTACATAAACGACATCTCCAGCATTGTCTGGACATATTGTATAAGTAGTGTTCTCGCTAGGATTATATCCAGCAGTGGTGCCACCAGCATCAGTAAAAGTATCTCCAGCACAATAATCTTTGGTCGTTGAACCAGAAATTAATACCGGTATAGATTCATCACCAGGTCCACATATAGCGGTAATATAAATATCATAATCTGTGTCACTAGTTAAAGCTGAAATAGAAGCATTAGCCGTTGTTGGATTAGGCGTCACTAAAGTTCCAGAACCAATTACAAATCCTGGAGCACCATATTCAACTCGCCATTCAGTTTCTGCACCACCAGCAGTCCAAGAAATATCTATTGATGTAGCTGTTGATAAATTAATCATTTGATCAAATACAACTGGACAAGTAGGTGGAGCTGCACAAGTAACGGCTGCTTCAAAACCTGCTCGTTGTCCACCACCATCTGATTCAAAAACAAATGTCAAACAACCAGATGGTAATTTACCTATTAATAATTCTTGAACTAAATCTCCCGTACCTGAACCTGCATCCCAACACCATTCAGTTCCTCCACCTGGTGGATTAATTGTAGGTGATGTTGTGTCTGGCCCATCATATACTGTTAAACTATCCCAACAGCCTGCAAAAGAAGTTTCTAATTCAAATGCTGTAAAATCTACATAAACCACATCACCAGCATTATCTGGACACACAGTGTAAGTAAAGTTCTCACTTGCGCCATAATCACCTGCTACTCCACCAGAGTCTACTAGTAAATCACCTGCACAATAATCTGCAGGAGTTAAAACGCTTGCGCAAACTGGAGTAGATAAGTCCATAGGACCACAAACTGCTGTTACACAAACATCATAATTCACACCAGACGATAGCCCTGTAAGTGTAAACGGATTATTAGACATTGACAAAACTGTAGTACCTGTTCCCGCAACAAATCCTGCTGGACCATATTCTATACTCCATTCTGTCTCTGCACCACCTGCAGTCCACGCAACATCAACCGATGTTTGACTTACATTAGAAAATGTAATTCCTGAAATATTTGGACATGACTGAGATGTAGTCGCAGTATACGGACCAGCCCAAAGGCTAAAATCACCCATACCACAATCAATACGCACATAAAAATCATAAGTTGTATTTGCAGCTAGACCAGTTACATCTGCAAATGGCGCTGTGAATTGCTGCACTGTTGTACCTGAACCTTGAGTAAAACCAGTAGGTCCGTATTCAATATCTGCAATAGTATTAGGATTTCCATTTGCATCCCAAATAAACGAAACACTCGTGGCTGTTTGAGTTACAGGAGAAAAATTAGAAGGTGTAGGACAAGATTCTGTAGTTGTAAAACTTGCTGGTCCTTGAGAATTACTTAAGTCTGTCGCAGAACATTTTGCTCTTACATAAACGTCGTAATCAGTTATAGCACTTAAACCTGAAACAGTTGCTGGATTTGTAGTAGCTGTACTAGTTACTCCACTTCCTACAGTAAATCCAGGTGGACCTACTTCAATTTCCCATTCAACTTCAGTTCCTACTTGTGTCCAACCAATTTCAGCACCATCAGCAACAACATTGTTAACAGTTATATTAGTTACCGCAGGACAAGTAGGACATGAGGCTGTTCCATTAAAATAATTACCTGTCGCAGGAGAAAACCCAGAATCAATTACAATTATACCTTCTGAGTCAAAAAGAGTAAATTCATTATCACCAGGTGTAACCGCATCTGCGATATAATCCAAAACTAACGTATCACCATCATTTACTGTTAGAGATACCGTATTTTGATTTCCTGGTGGATTAGGGACTGTATACACTGCTGGTGTACCATTAATGGTCACCGTCATTTGTGCACCATTTCCCCATCCGTCACCGAATGCGTCTCTCATTTCTAGAGAGTAATTACATTGTGCTGATGCTAATGCAAAAGCAAAAAACAACGTAATTGAGAGTAGTTTTTTTAACATGAGTTAGTAGTTTGTTTTAATATTGTCGAATATAATATTTTACATTCAATTAACACTGTTAAATTTTGAAAGTTGTAGAAAAGTATATCTACATATTAATTTATGCAATTACGCTTTCGCGAAAGCGTAATAAAAAAAGCCTCTGCAAAAACAGAGGCTTTTTTTTTAATGACCAAGATAGTTACCTAAAACTTCTCAATAACTTCCTGGCTTACTCCTGTATTAGAAAACCCACCATCATGGAATAAGTTTTGCATTGTGACCTTTTTAGTATAATCTGAAAATAAAGTTATAGAATACTCTGCACATTCTTGAGCAGTAGCATTACCTAAAGGACTCATTTTTTCGGCATAGCTTATAAAACCATCAAAACCTTTAACACCTTGACCAGCAGTGGTAGGTGTAGGAGATTGTGATATTGTATTTACACGTACCTTTTTATCTTTTCCAAAGAAGTACCCAAAACTTCTAGCTATGGACTCTAGATAGGCTTTATTGTCTGCCATATCATTATAGTCAGGAAAAGTTCTTTGCGCCGCCATATAAGTTAACGCTAGAATACTACCCCATTCACTCATTGCGTCTTGCTTGTACAATGTTTGCATTACCTTATGAAAAGAAACGGCACTTACATCCCAGCCTTTTTGAGTCCAGTCATAATTTTGATCTGTATAAGCTTTTCCCTTTCTAACGTTTACAGACATTCCTATAGAGTGTAAAACAAAGTCCAATTTACCACCTAGTATTTCTACTGATTGAGACACTAGATTTTCAAGATCTTCAAGACTAGTAGCGTCAGCTGGTATGATTTGACTACCTGTTTTCTCTGCTAACTCATTAATAGTCCCCATGCGCATGGCGATAGGAGCATTAGTAAGTACAAAGGTTGCACCTTCGGCATGAGCAAGCTCAGCTGTTTTCCAGGCAATAGAATTCTCATCTAGTGCGCCAAATATAATTCCTCTTTTTCCTTTTAGTAAGTTGTATGACATATCTTAAATATAAGTGACAAATATAAAATTCTTATTGAAGTAATACACGTGCATTTTCTCTTGCGGCATCAGATATTTTACCACCGCTTAACATTTGCGCGATTTCTTCTACTCTTTCTTCTTTAGTTAGTCTGTAAATGTTTGAAATTGTTTGCTCATTTTTAACTGCTTTTCTAACTACTAAATGATCGTTACCTGCACTTGCTATTTGCGGCAAGTGAGTAATGGTAATAACTTGTAAACTTACACTCATTTGCTGCATGATAATCGCCATCTTCTCTGCAATAGCACCACTTACCCCTGTATCAATCTCGTCAAAAATGATTGTTGGTAAATTCTTATAATTAGATAACAAAGATTTAATAGCCAGCATCAATCTAGACAACTCACCACCTGAGGCTGCTTTATTTAATGGTAACAATGTAGTTCCTTTATTTGCGGTAAACCTGAATTCGACTTCATCCATACCGTAATGATTAAAACTATTTGTTTTTTCAATATTAACTTTAAATAACGCATCAGGCATTCCTAGTTGCTTGATGGTAACAAGCACCTCTTTCTCTAATAAGGCAGCTTGTTGAACACGTTGTTGATGAATCTTATCTCCTAACTGTACTAAAGATTGATGAGCAACTTCTAACTGAGCTTTTGTTTGTTTAATTTTTTTTGAGATACTTTGTGTAGTAAAAACCTTATCTGCTAACTCATCCCTTAAAGCAATAAGCCCAGAAACATCTTCTTGATGGTGCTTTTTCAACAATTGTTCAACTAGATTAAGACGTTGATTAATGATCTCTAATCTAGCTGGATCTGCTTCAACGGCATCTGCTTTACGGGACATTTCTTCACTTAAATCCTCTAACTCTAACAATGTGGTGTTAAGACGTTGATTAGCGTTTTCAAAACTAGGATCGTATTTTGAGATTTGAGAAAATCTAGTTTTCAGTAACCTCAATTGATCAAGTAAACCATTATCATCCTGCTCCATTAAGGATTGAAACTCTTGTAAGACTAGTTGTATCTCTTCAACATTACTTAATTGTTCATTTTCTTGTTCTAATGCTGTTATATCAACATTATCTAGTTGAGCACTTTCTAATTCTTCTAATAAGAAATTATTATAATCTGATTCTTTAGATAGATTTTGTTCCTCTTCTATCCATTTATTAAGCTGGCTTTTCAATGAACTGTATTGACTCCATTCTGTTTGAAACGACTTTAATAATAAAGAAGCTGACTCTTTATCATTTTCGGTAAGCTTGTTAACAAACGATTGCAAGACATCAATTTGAAAATCATCTGAAGCTAGTTGTAAAGTTTGATGTTGAGAATGAATATCAATAAGACGATTACCTACCTCACTCATCGTAGAAAGAGTAACTGGCGTATCATTAATAAATGCACGACTTTTACCAGACGGTAATATCTCACGCCTTAAAAAGCAAATGGGCTCTACATCTAGATCATGAGACTCCAATAATTCATTTAATGACAAATGAGCCATATCTATCTGAGCCTCTACAACACATTTACGTGTCGTATCTCTCACAGCACTTAAATCTGCTCTCTTACCTTGAACTAGACCTAGAGCTCCTAATAATATAGATTTACCAGCACCGGTCTCACCTGTAATCATGGTAAGCTCGTTGTTCAAGTCCAAATCGAGGCTATCGATCAGAGCAAAATTCTCAATATGTATATGTTTAAGCAATTGATTTTAAGACATTAAGCAGTACATTAACCATACTACGTTACAATGTTTAAATCTAGATAATTTTAAACGTCTTACCAAAGCTCTAGACTTTAATGTTACGCCATTTTGAAGACTGATTAGGCGCTAATTGTTGAAGTGCGTTTTTAAGATCCCTTACATCAACAGCCGGACCTCCTGAAAATATGCTTACTATCTCATCTGCCTTTGCATCAAAAAACAGTCGTTGTATTAAACTATTAGGTCTGCGACTGTTCAGCGCTTTCAATTTTAAAATTTCGGCACTGATGAGCAATTTAGCCTTCTTTTGATCATCAGCAAAAGTATCCATACCTTTACTGTGGTAGCCATAAAGCACTTCACGATACTCTTTAAATGTTTGAGAAAGCATATCGTCATTAAGTTGAAAACGTGTCCCTTGCCCATCTGTAGCTTTCCACCCTACTGAATTACTTTGTTGTGCAAGACTCACAATGCGCTGCGCTTCTACATGATACTGTTGACCACCATTGAGTGAAAAAGTATCACCATCGATACCTAACATGGTATAAATGTAAAATGAAATTAATGATGTTAAATTATTCTCATATTGATTTGCGTTATAGAAAAACGGAGCAAACTCTAGATACTCAAATTCAATATTTGAATCTTTAAAATTAAATATAGGAGATGAATAAGATGAATTGTATACAGGTCTAGAAAGAGAAATCTGCATGTTACCTTTAAATCGATCATTATCATAATCAGTAATCACAAAAACAATTGAACAATTAATCTTTTCTTCGTCTCTATAATCTTGCTGGGTCCACTTAGTATTATTGATAAACTCTTGCATAGAGGTTTCTAGAGTTCTAAAAATGGTTTGATCTGGTTGCGCTACATTTTGTGCATTTACTTGCACCACTGCATTAAACTCTTGTGCTTGAGCAGCGCTCACACATAGCAAAATAAATAACGGTATTACCTTAAAGAACTCTTTTAATAATTTCATCAACAATATCTTTAGCCACTTCAGTTTTAGGTTTTGTATCAAAATCAATGGTGTTTTGATCCCTATCAATAAGTGTTATTTTATTTGTGTCTTTACCAAATCCCGCACCTTTATCACGTGTAGAATTTAATACTAGCAGATCGGTGTTTTTCTTTTTAGCTTTCGCGAAAGCGTGTTCTAACTCATTTTCAGTTTCTAAAGCAAATCCAACTAAAAACGGTCGCTTATTCATAGAGCCTACACTCGCCAAAATATCTGGATTCTTTACTAGCTCTATCGATAACGTATCCGTTTTCTTTTTTATTTTCTGACTAGCAGGATTAATAGGTCTATAATCAGCAACAGCAGCACTAAAGATAGCATAATCTACTCTTTCAATATGACTATGAACGCAATCATACATTTGTTGAGCAGTTTTCACATCTACCCTTTGAATTAAATGATGATCTGTCACGACATGACTAGGTCCCATAATTAATATAACCTGCGCACCTTTAGAGGCCATCTCCATAGCCAGAGCTGCTCCCATTTTACCGCTACTATGATTTCCTATAAATCTTACAGGATCAATAGCTTCATAAGTAGGCCCAGCCGTTATCAAGCATATTTTTCCCTTAAAAGGCAGTTGTGATTCGATGTCTTTTTCAATAAAAGAAATAATATCTTCAGGTTCAGCCATACGTCCTTCACCTATCAAACCACTAGCTAATTCACCTGTCCCGGCAGGTACCATTTTATTACCATAACTGGCTAGTTGTTTAAAATTTTGCAGAGTAGAAGGATGTTTAAACATATCCAGATCCATAGCTGGCGCAAAATAAACTGGACACTTTGCACTACAATAAACAGCCAATAAGAAATTATCAATATTTCCCGACACCATTTTACTTATGGTATTTGCCGTTGCCGGTGCAATAATCATATAATCTGCCCATAAACCTAGATCAACATGATTGTTCCAGGTATCATTTTCATCATCATCATTTGTAAAAGATGATAAGACAGGATTTTTTGATAAGGTAGAAAGTGTTAATGGAGTAACAAACTCTTTAGAAGAAGGAGTCATTACTACCTTAACAGTGGCGCCTGCTTTAATAAGCAGGCGCACAAGGTAAGTTGTTTTATAAGCAGCAATACCACCAGTAATACCTAGCAATATATTTTTACCACTTAAAACTGACATCATAAAAGTACTATTCTGATTTAGAGGTATCTCTAAAATAAATCTTACCGTCTAACCATTCTTGAACAGCTATCTGGTGAGGCTTAGGTAAACGCTCATAGAATTTAGACACTTCAATTTGCTCTTTATTCTCAAAAACTTCTTCAAGAGAGTCATTGTAAGTAGCAAATTCCTCAAGCTTTTCAATAAGCTCTTCCTTTACATCGGTATTAATTTGTTCAGCACGCTTTGCTATGATTGAAATAGCCTCGTACATATTACCAGTAGGATTAGTTAATTGATCCCTGTTATAAGTAATAGTACTTGCTGGCGCTTTTATGTTTTTAGTATCCATAACTGAAATTAGATGTTATTCTTTATTTTGTAATCGTTGATGTTTTCCATAATCTCATCTGCATCCTCGCGATACTCACTAGCCGGAAAACGAGAGACAAAGGTATTATAATATTTTGTAGCAAGCTCTAATCTTTCTGGAATCAGCTCTTCTCTACTCTTCATAGCATACAAATACTGTGAATCTATAAGGTAAAACTGCGCGTCATCCATAAATTCTGATCCTGGATGCTGAATGATAAAATTCTCAAAACTCTTTATTGCTGGAATGAACCTACTGCGATGATGGTAATTTTTTGCAATTTCATATGCCTTACGGTCTAGTTTAAACCTCAACTCAGACACTAATTTATTTGCTTCTTCTGCATATTCACCATCTGGATATAAATTGATGTAGTCCTGTAACTTTGCTAAAGCTCTATCTGTATTCACCTGACTTTTAGAATAAACTGCAGACATGTGATAGTGACTTTTTGCTCCCATAAAAGCAGCATATTCTCTATTATCACTTGTAGGATGTGATTGCACAAAACGCTCATATTGATAAGCACTGTTAGGATAATCCCTAGTTTCATATAAAGCTTGTGCGTATTTAATAGACAATGCTTCTGCCTTATCTGTACCTCTATACTGCGGTATGATTTGATCAAAAAGATTAACAGCTTTGCTATACTTCTCTCTTTTAAGAAGTGTATCAATCATAGCTAGCTTTACCTCGTTATCAGTAGATTTTAACGCTGTCTGATAAGGTCCACAGCTTACCGCCATAATCGCTATAAGAAGTAAAACAATATAGTTTTTCATACTCAGTTTTAAATGGTTTGCAAAAGTACAATTTTTATACATATTTTCTTTGTTGTCTATGCAACTAACGTATATAATTGAAATGTCGTATAATACTCTAGGTTATTAATAAAGGCTTAAGCCACATACTGATTCATAAAAGCCTCTATCCTAGACTTTAAATCATTATTTACAGGCACTAATGGCAACCTTAGATTCTCTTTAATTAATCCTAGATGTGCCATCAAGGCTTTAATTCCGCCAGGATTACCTTGTTCAAAAATTAAATCTATACTTGACGCTATTTTATAATGTAACTCATAAGCTTCTTCTACATCACCATTCAATCCATAACGCACCATGTCACTAAAGCCTTGTGGTAATCCTTGACCTATCACAGAAATAACACCAGCTCCACCGGCTAATACCATAGGTAACGTAATCATATCATCACCTGATATTACTAAGAAATCTTTAGGAGTATATTGTATTAATTTCATTGCCTGTACGATATCGCCAGCTGCTTCTTTAATTCCTACTATATTTTCAAAATCATGAGCAAGACGTACCACTGTTTCAACCGCCATGTTAGAAGCAGTTCTCCCAGGCACATTATACAAAATAATAGGCTTATCTGTTGCAGTTGCTACAGCCTTAAAATGCTGGTAAATCCCTTCTTGTGTTGGCTTATTATAAGCAGGAGAAACAGATAAAATGGCAACATAATCACTTAAATCTGTGTTATTAATTTCATCCACAACAGCTGCAGTATTACTACCACCTATTCCTAGTACCATAGGCAATCTTCCTGCATTTGCTTTGGTAATAGTAGATTTTACTGCATTTTTCTCATCAGTGGTTAAAGTCGCACTTTCCCCTGTAGTACCCAGCACTACTAGATAATCTATACCGTTATCAATTTGAAAGTTCACCACTTGTTCTAATGCGCTGTGATCTACTTCACCAGTCGCTGTAAAAGGTGTAATAAGCGCTACACCAGTTCCTATTAAATCTTGCATTTTATTGAGTTAATATTTTTAAATATTTCTTTAATTCTGCTATCAAGCCTTTATAATCATTAATCTCTACACCTATAGATAAATCAAATAGTGACTCTTTATCACCACCATAAGCTACCTTTAAACTAGACGGTAAGGCTAGGCTTACATACTCTAGCAAATCATTTTCTTTATTAAAATGATTAATTTGAAGATCAAAAGATTTACTCAGCAATTTCTTTGTTTCTGAATCAGTAATACCTCCAGACCATTTGATCAACTTACGATCTATAAGATGCGCCTCGTCAATGGTCGATTTTTTCTTATCGCTTACAAAAGCAATAAAAGTAACATTGTCCTTTTTAATATTTAATTCATTTGCCCAGTTATAAAACGGACTCATGTCATTATGATATTGACCATCAAATATTACTACAAGAGATTCTGGCCATTTTATCGATGGTCTCTCTAGCTCTTTTTGTAATCTTTGCAGTTCTTTGCGCAACCAGCGGCGCTTAATTCCGTTAAAAATCATGTACTTTTACTAACTGTACAAATGTAGCACAATAGGACATGAAAACATCTATATATAAGCGTCTGGGAAAGGCTTTTTTATATCTCGCTTTCGCGAAAGCGATATTAATCACAACCTCTTGCAAATCAGATCATTTATACCTCACCAAAGTAACTAGTACACAAACACATATAGACAGCACCTTACAAAGTGTCGCTCAAATTGAGGCTTATATAACACCATTTAAAAAATCACTGGACGCTCAAATGGATGAACAGCTAAGCTTCAATCCAGTCTCAATGAATAAAAATGATTATAAATACAATACACCAATTGGTAATATGCTAGCTACAATTGTACGTGAGCAAGGTGAGCCTATTTATAAATCAAGAACAGGCAAAAACATAGATATAGTTTTACTTAATCATGGTGGTATTAGAGCAGGAATGCCTGCAGGACCTGTAACCATGAGAAGAGCTTATGAAATCATGCCTTTTGACAACGAGATCACTATTGCTGAATTATCTGGTGATCAAATGAATGAACTAATTAATTACCTGATTGATCGCAAAAGAGCGCATCCATTTGATGGAATGAAAATTATTTTAAATGCAGATGATAGTGTAAATGAGATAACCATTCAAAATCAACCGTTAGATAAAGACAGAACCTATATCGTGGCTACTAATGACTATCTCTATAATGGCGGAGATGACATGAGTTTTTTCAAAGGCGCTCCAATGATGAAGATTGATTATAAAATACGTAATGCTGTCATTGATTACTTTAAGAAAGTGGATACCATAAAATTTGAACGAGACAACCGATTTGAGGTTTTAGATTAATAAGCAAGAAAATGGAAAGAAGAAAATTTATACGCAACACAAGTGCTGGAATGGTAGCTGGTGCGGCTTTATGGTCTAACTATGCTCTTGCTAGTGGTATTTTTACAGGACCAGAATTAGAGCCTGGAACTAAGAAAATCACGATCTTACACACTAACGATACGCATTCTCATATAGAACCTATTTCTGGTGGTCGTAATGATGGACGTGGTGGTGTTGCTCGTAGAGCAGCAATTATTAACAAGGTACGTTCAGAAAACCCAAATACACTATTACTAGACTGTGGTGATATCTTTCAAGGCACGCCCTATTTCAATTTCTATGGTGGCGAGCTAGAGATCAAGTTAATGTCTATGATGGGTTATGATGCTGCAACTATAGGAAATCATGATTTTGATAACAGTATTGAAGGTCTTTACAAACAACTACCGCATGCCGATTTTGACTTTGTGATCTCTAATTATGACTTCTCAAACACCATCATGGATGGACATACTAAACCTCATAAAGTTATAGTTAAGGATGGTGTGCGCATCGGGCTATTTGGTGTAGGAATAAAACTAGATGGATTAGTAGATCCAAAAATGTATAAGGAAACTGTTTATAACGACCCTATTGAAGTCGCAAAAGATCAAATTAAAACCTTGCGAGAAACAGAAAAATGTGATCTAGTAATTTGCATGTCGCATTTAGGCTACTCTTATAGAGGTGATCGAGTATCTGACCTATCACTTGCCGCAGCCACATCAGGTATAGACCTTATCATAGGTGGTCATACACACACATTTCTAGACGCACCAGAAATCGTTAAAAATGCCTCAGGAAAAGATGTCATGGTCAATCAGGTAGGTTGCTATGGAATCAACTTGGGCCGTATTGATTTCTACTTTAAAGAAGGTAAAATTGATAAAGGAGTCGACGTGGTTTATGAGATTTAATTCAATCAGTTTATAATATAATATGACCAAATCAATCATTACAAAAGGATTCGTACTTTCAGGAATCATGAACACCTTAGGAATTCTATTTTTCTCAAAAGGCTTTACCAATGACGTTATTCCAGAAACAGATCCGGTAGTGATGTCTTATTTTGGACTTGTTATGATTATGGTTTGGGGTCTTGCTTTTATAGCAGTAGCTAAAGTTTTTGATAAAGTGAAATGGCTTGTTGGTGTATTTGCTCTTGAAAAACTATGCTACGTCATTGCTTATGGATATTGGTTTTCAAATAATAGTGTTCAAGAGGTGTATGATAAAGATGTAATTGCTGGAATTTTTTACTCTATCTATGGTTTAAATGACTTTCTATTCCTGCTGTTTTTTGGGTATGTTTTCATCAAACTCATGAAATCCAAATAAACCCACTGAAACACTCAACTGTAATTTTTACCGATATACCCCAAAAACATTACCGTAACAACATCATTTATTACATTTTAAAAAATATTAACCCCTAATTTTATAGGGTCAAACTATAAATTTTATATAATTTTAAAACACATACCCTATATTTGAAAAATAATTTAAAAATTTTCAAATGGGCAAGAAGGTTAATTTTATTGTTTTAGCTGTTTTAGTACTTATCAGTTTAACGTTTAGCAATCCATATACAGAAAATGGTGATATGAGCGCCATTGACAGTGGCGATACCGCATGGATGTTAATCGCTTCAGCATTTGTATTATTAATGACTCCAGGACTTGCCTTTTTCTATGGCGGTATGGTGAATAAAAAATCAATGATATCTACCATGTTACAAAGTTTTGTAGCACTAGGCGTGGTAAGTATACTATGGGTAATTGTAGGTTTCTCACTTGCCTTTGGAGAAAGCTATTATGGAATCATAGGAAATCCAATGACTTATTTCAATTTTAAAAATGTAGGTCTTGCTCCTAATCCTGATTTTGCTGGAACCGTTCCTTTTTTAGTTTTTGCTTTATTTCAATTAAAATTTGCCATCATCACACCAGCTTTAATAACCGGTAGTTTTGCCGAGCGTGTGCGATTTAGAAGTTATATTCTATTTATGGTCTTGTTTACGCTATTCATTTACACACCACTAGCTCACATGACATGGCATCCAGATGGATTATTACGCAATTTAGGAGTATTAGACTTTGCAGGTGGAACGGTTGTTCATATGAGCGCTGGATTTGCAGCACTTGCAGGAGCAGTTTATTTAGGGAAACGCAAAAAAATCACACACGATCCAGCAAATGTGCCTTATATCATTTTAGGAACTGGATTGCTTTGGTTTGGATGGTTTGGTTTTAATGCTGGTAGTGCACTAGCCGCAAATGCAGATGCCGCCATAGCCTTTGCAAACACAAATATTGCTAGTGCCACCGCAATGATCACATGGATGTTTTACGAACGTTTCTCTAATCGTAAAATGAGCGCTGTAGGCGCATGTATCGGTGCTATTGTCGGACTAGTTGCCATTACACCTGCTGCAGGTTTTGTTACTATTTCACAAAGTATATTTATTGGATTTGCTACAGCTATTACTAGTAATATCGCCATTTCATTATTTTCTAAAACTGGTATTGACGATACACTAGACGTTTTCCCTAGTCATGGAGTTGGCGGAATAGTAGGTATGATTCTAACTGCTGTTTTTGCAAAAGATGTTGGACTTGTACATGGTGAGACGGAAACCTTTATGTGGCATATTATAGCGCTTATAGGAGTTTCTGTATTTACCTTCGGTGGTAGTTTGTTATTCTATAAACTGGTTGATATTTTGATTCCTATAAGAGTAAGAGACGATCAGGAAGAACGCGGACTAGATGTTAGCCAGCACGGTGAAGAAGTGAGTTAATTCAATCGAGTAAAACCTTTTTCTGGAAATGCAATGTCGTACTCTACAGGAGATTCCTCTAAGTACTGAAAGCAACTTTGTTCCTTTTCTGCATCACTATATATTAGTTTAAACTGGTCGTCTAGTTGCAAGTATAGGATGTAAATCTCATCTCCTGCGCCGCACATTCCGCGACCAGCACTACCTGGTTTTGATGGTTCTATAATACTTATCAACAAATGCGTTACATCATCAACTGTTTTGTGACCTAGAATATCAATTTCATAAGCGTATTCATATCCTAATGCGCCTATATCTAAGACTTCTTTATCGTCATAGGTTAGATACACATTTTGATCGCCTAGACTCCACAACATCTGTTGCGGATTACCATTAAATTTGACATCGAGTGTTTTAGTAGAACCTGCCTTTTGCCAAGTAAGGTCTACAAATAGCCCTGTATCAGTTTTAGATTCAAAAACTTCATCATAGCTCAACACTTGACAGACATATTCATCATCAACTTCTGTTTCAAAATCACCATCATATTTGGCATAAATTTTAAAAGATTCTTCTTCAGGGTAGACAGAATAATAGAAAAGTATAGGAATAGACTCTGTGCTATTGTCATATTTATACCAACCTGTAAATTCTTGTTCATACTCACAATAACCTACTCTTTCAACGTACATTGTTATAGGATATTTACCTACATATCCTTTTAATAACATGGTGTTATTAGGGATGATTTTTGAGGAATAGGTTTGCGCTTTCGCGAAAGCGAAATTCAACAACACCACAATTACCAATAGCTTATTCATATTTTAAATCATTGCTAGAAATTCTTGCTCGCTAATCATAGTGATACCTAATTTCTCTGCTTTTTCAAGTTTAGAAGGTCCCATTTTATCACCTCGGATCAGATAGTCAGTCTTACTAGAAATCGAACTCGAGTTTTTACCTCCATTATCCTCTACCAGTTTCTTTAAATCATTTCTAGACATTTCAAAAACACCTGAAATCACAAAGCTTTTACCTGCTAATTTATCAGTCTGACCTTCTAATTGCTCTTCACTCAATGCAAATTGTAGACCAGCATTTTTCAAACGTTCTACTATCGCCATTTGATCATCATTCTGGATAAATTCAACTATAGATTGAGCGATACTTTCTCCTATTTCTGGAACAGCGGTTAATTCTTCCATCTTTTTATCTGCCGCACTGGAAACATCAGCAAATAAGTCAATAGAACTCTTATCAGGCTCTGCTGGCATATTTAATAACGCCTCGACGTTTTTATAATGTTTGGCTAGTTTTTTAGCTACCGTTTCACCTACATATCTAATCCCCAAAGCAAACAACACTCGTTCAAATGGCACTTCCTTACTAGCCTCTATTCCATTGATCATATTCTCGGCACTTTTTTGCGCCATGCGTTCTAGCGGTAAAACCTGCTCTACCGTTAGATCGTACAAATCTGCATAGTTGTGTATCAATCCTGCGTCGACTAATTGACCTACAGTCTCTGCTCCTATCCCATCAATATCCATCGCTTTGCGAGAAATAAAATGTTCGATTCTACCTTTTACTTGTGGTGGACAGGCCATATCATTAGGGCAATAATGCTTTGCATCTCCATCAGTACGCACAAGTTCTGTATCACATTCTGGACAGTGCGAGGCATAAACCGTAGGAGTGGAATTTTCTGGTCGTTTAGTTAAATCTACAGCCACTATTTTAGGAATGATCTCACCACCTTTCTCTACATATACCTCATCACCTACTCTTATATCTAGTTTTTCTATTTGGTCGGCATTATGTAAGCTTGCACGTCGTACGGTTGTTCCAGATATCTCTACTGGCTCCAGATTAGCCACTGGCGTTATAGAACCAGTACGACCTACTTGATACGTAATCTCTTCTAGTCTTGTGGAAACCTGCTCTGCCGCAAACTTATAGGCCATCGCCCATTTTGGCGCTTTGGCAGTAAAACCTAGCTCATCTTGTTGATCTAGAGAATTTACCTTTATCACAACACCATCCGTCTCATATGGTAATTCCTTTCGTGCAATGTCCCAGTGATTGATGAACTCAAACACGTCTTCTATAGAATTGACTAATTTACTCTCTTGAGGTGCTTTAAATCCCCATTTTCGCGCAAGCAATAAAGAATCAAACTGACTTTTTACTGGTAAATTTTCACCAGCAAGTTGATACAACAAACAGTCCAGTGGTCTTTTTGCCACCTCAGCACTATCCTGAAGTTTTAAACTACCACTAGCCGTATTACGCGGATTGCGATATAAATCCAATCCTAGTGCCTCACGTTCTTCATTCATTTTATGGAATCCATCCCAAGGCAACACAATCTCACCACGTATTTCAAACTTCTCAGGAACGTCGTTTCCTTTTAATTGTAATGGTACAGACTTAATTGTGCGCACGTTTGCCGTTACCTCATCACCTTGATTTCCATCTCCACGAGTGACGGCTTGGACAAACTTGCCGTTTGCATAATGTAAACTTATGCTGGCACCATCATATTTAAGCTCACAAGTATACTGAATTTCGCCATCCACTATTTTCTTGATACGCGTTTCCCAATCACGCAAATCCTCAATAGAATAAGAATTATCTAGCGAGTACATGCGGTTGATATGCTTAACGGTATTGAAGTTTTTAGTCACCTCACCACCTACACGCACAGATGGACTGGTCGCGTCATAGAACTCAGGATGAGCGGCCTCTAGCGTTTTTAATTGCTCCAGTTTCTTATCAAACTCAAAGTCTGATATGGTAGGATTATCGTTAACGTAGTAATTATAATTGTGCTCGCGCAATTCATCGCGCAGGGATTGTATTTGTTCTTTTGGACTCATAGAAAATGTGCTATCTTCTGCTCAAATTTTTAAGATTCTAAAATACAATAATGAGCGCTAGATTTCTAATTCTTTGTAGTTTGATATTAACACTGTTTTCATGCAGTGAACCTCAGGTAAAATTAACCAGTCCGTCTATTATACCAGCGCCTCAATCTTTGCAAGTAAATCCTGGACACTTCACTATTAATGAAGAAACTACATTGAGTAATAACGACGATTTTACAGCTTCCTATAACTTCCTATTATCTTTTTTGAAAGACGCTACAGATCGCGATTGGGATACAAAATACAGTGATAACAATGTCATTATACTAGAGTATGACTCTAGCATTATTTCAAAAGAAGGCTACAACATCATCAGTACAGACCGCAACATCACCATTAAATCAAGCACAGACGCTGGTGCATTCTATGCCGTGCAATCTCTGATTCAGTTGATGCCTGCAGATATAAAAAACGCAACAGAAATATACATCCCAGCAGTCACCATAAAAGATGAGCCGCGTTTTAATTACCGTGGTATGCACCTAGATGTTTCTAGACATATGTTTGATGTAGATTTTATCAAAAAATACATCGACGCCATGGCCATGCTCAAGATGAACAACTTTCATTGGCACCTTACAGACGATCAAGGCTGGCGCATTGAGATTAAAAAGTATCCTAAATTGCAAGAAATCGCCGCATATCGTGATTCTACTCTGCTTGGTCATTACAACGACACACCGCATCAATATGACGGTAAGAGATACGGCGGTTATTATACACAGGAAGAAGTACGTGAGGTGATCGCTTTCGCGAAAGCGAGACACATCAACGTCATCCCAGAAATAGAAATGCCTGGTCATGCACAAGCCGCTATTGCTGCCTATCCAGAATTGGGTTGCACAGGAAACAACATAGACGTGGCAATGAAATGGGGCGTTTTTGAAGATATCTATTGTCCTAATGAGGCAACGTTTACATTCCTTGAAAACGTGCTGGACGAAGTGATGGAATTATTTCCATCTAAATATATCCATATAGGTGGCGATGAAGCGCCAAAAACACAATGGAAAACCAGCAATGTCGCACAAAAAGTCATTAAAGAAAACGGATTAAAAGATGAGTATGAGCTACAGTCCTATTTTATCCAGCGCATGGAAAAATACATCAACTCAAAAGGTCGCCAGATCATAGGATGGGACGAGATTTTAGAAGGTGGACTTGCACCTAATGCTACGGTGATGAGCTGGCGTGGTGTAGAAGGCGCTATCGAGGCTGCAAAAGCCGGTCACGATGTAATCATGACACCTACATCGCATTGTTATTTTGATTATTATCAAAGTGAGAATGATGACGAACCGCTCGCCATAGGCGGATTTTTACCACTTGAAAAAGTATACAATTTCAATCCTATACCAGAAGAATTAACTGCAGAAGAAGCACAACTCGTTTTAGGCGTGCAAGGAAATGTATGGACAGAATACATAAAAACCAGCGAGCAAGTAGAATACATGGTATTCCCGCGCATCTTTGCCATGAGCGAGGTTGCCTGGAGTCCATCTGGCGAGAGAGATTACCTAGAATTTGTGAGCCGTGTAGAAAACTTCAATAAAAGACTACAAGTTCTAAATATCAATTATGCTAACCATTTATACGAGCTGGAAGGTTCTTTAAATGAAGATCAGGCCTATGAGTTAACAACGATGTTGCCCAATAATGAAATTAGATTCACTCTAGACGGCACTTTACCAGTGGCAACTTCTACAGTTTATGAAGGTCCCATCCCTTTTAAAGAAAACATGTCATTAAAAGCAGCGGTCTTTGAAAATGGTGAACAATTGAGCAGCTTATTCACTCAAGAGTTCCATTATCACAAAGGTGTAGGCGCAACCATTAGTATTAATAAAGAACCTCATAAATCCTATCCAGGTAGTGGCGCCGCAGGATTGATTAACGGAATTAAAGGAAGTGATTCTCGTTATGGTGATAGTGAGTGGTTAGGGTTTTGGGGTGATGATATTGAGATTGAAATCGAATTTGAAGAACCAATTGAGATCAATGAGATTGATTTACGATTTTATCATGCACCTAGTCAGTGGGTTTATGCGCCTGAGAAATATTATCTGCATTTAGAAACTGAAAAAGGCATAATATCCGACTTGATTACAATACCAAATCAAAACGAAAATCTAGTTATTTCAAATTATAATAGCGAACGGTTCAAGGGGTATGAAGACTTGAAGTTTTCTAAATTGCGACTTGTAATCCCTAACTACGGCACCATTCCAGACGGTAATCAAGGAGCAGGAAATAAAGCTTGGACTTTTATAGACGAAATCATAATTAACTGATACAGTGGTGTTAAAAGATTATTATTCTTAATAAAAACATAATTATTACTTATTTTTTTGTTAAAACAAATTGAATTATTGCAATTCTGAAATAAAATTTGCATGTCGTAATAACCTACGTTTGTTATTAAACAAAATAATTCAACATTAATATTTTTAAAAATGAAAAAATTAATTAAATCAAGTTTATTAGTTTTTGCCGTTGCAATTTTTATTGGGTGTTCTAATGATGAAAATGAATTAACAAATAATGATAATTCATTACTTACACAAAAATCAAGTGAAATAGCACCAGAAGTAGAGTATGAAGAAATTCTCTCTACAATTTATACTGAATATTCGGTAGGAGATTGGACCCAAATAGAGGATGAGGATGGGTATATCACTATGGTTAAAAAAGTGGAAAATAATTTAAATTCAATTGCATATCTAATAGCTGATCCAATAGATGGACATTATCTCTTCGCAGAACAAAATGAGGAACTTGAAACAATTTTTGTTCGTGATTATACAGCGGATATTCTCATCGATGGAGCTTATCTTGGGGAATCGCCTATTGCTATTGATATAAATCATCCTGATGCAGGAACGCAAACAAAAGGATGGATAAGAGGATTTACAAGGAGATTTTTCGGTGCAGGTAGAGAAACCGGTAATTGGGGTGGTTGTATCGGTGGAATACAATATAGAACTATTGTACATACCTTTTCGGTTCTTTTTATAGAATTTGAAAATGGTCAGACTGTTGAAAGTAGAGAATGTTAAAACCTATCAAATTGAATAGATTTTTTATTTTCCTATCAACTTTTTTAACATTCATACCAGCGTATGGACAGATTACTATAATGGCCGTTGATAATAATGGGAAGTCTATAAAAAATGAAAAAATTATTATCTCTCAAGATCAAATTGATCTTGAGAGATATAGTGATTCTACAGGCATGATAAGTTTTGATTCTGATATTTTTGATATCACAAAACCAATTAAAATAACGCCAAAAGGTTATAAAACTTTAGAGCAAATGCTAAATGGACGAATGTCAAATATAAGTTTTGCTGAAAATACTTACGAACTCGACCCTATCATTTTAAAAGGAAGAAAAACAAAAGAGATAACCTTTAAAAACTATAAAGAAAAAGAAAATCGATTTTCAAATTATTATATACGCACCGCAATTCGTTTAAATGCAGAGCATATAATCAACATAACAGAGTTTGCAAAAAATTCTGATTATGGAGCTATAAAATCAATCTCTTTTGACGTTAAAAATCGACAGCCTAACGATACAAGTTTTGTTTACTATCGTTTAAATTTATATAATAAAGAGAAAAATATCATTTACTCAAAAGATCAAAAGTTTCAAATAAATAAAATTGATAAAGACCTAGTATTTGAAATTTCCCCTGAAATCTTTTCAAGTCAGGTAGCTTACGTAGGAATCAGAAATGCTCAAGAAAACACGACAATACCCTATGAAAACTCGCCAATCTATCAGATACTATTTGAAAACAGGGAATTTCAAAGCGCTAAAGGTTATATTCAGTTTTATGATAAAGAAGAATCTGAGTGGCAATTAATTTCTTCTGATAATGATTCTTTAGAATATCACGTGAAACATACATTAACTGGTAATCCAAGTAAAAATCTTACTAATTACAATCTTAACATTGAAATAGTTTGTACTGAAAATAATTAATTGTTATCTATTCAAATAATTTAAATCCACCATTTTCTGTTTAGAATAAATGGTGGATTTTGTTTTATTAACTTGCAGATAGATAAATATCACTCAAATGCTCCTAGAAATCTGCGCATCAAACTACCAAAGTGCTCTCAATGCTCAAAAAGCTGGTGTACACCGTATAGAATTATGCAGCGAGCTGGGAACTGGCGGCATTACACCTAGTTATGGGATGCTTAAAAAAGTTATGGAAGAACTCACCATTCCGGTCATGGTTTTGATACGACCACGTTCTGGGAATTTTGTTTACAGCAACGCCGATATTGATATCATGAAACGTGACATTGAGTTGTGTAAAGAACTAGGTTGTGCTGGAATTGTTTCTGGTGTGTTGACTTCAGACTTTAAAATTGACATCAAACGAACGAGTGACTTGATCGAACTTTCTAGACCATTACCTTTTACTTTTCACAGGGCTTTTGATCATGTAGTGAATCCTGAACAAGCGGTTGTAGATTTGGTCAATCTAGGTGCAAAACGTATTCTTACTTCTGGTCAGCAACCTAAAGCGATAGACGGAATTAAAAACTTAAAACGTTATCAAGAAATTGCAGGTAATGAGTTGATCATTATGCCTGGTGGTGGTATAAACAGTGAGAATATTTCAAGCTTTTTAAATGCTAACAAACAGTTCGACAAGCTCACTGTGACATCTAAGCATGAAAATATTTTTCAAGAAATTCACGCCAGCGCCACAGAAATAATTGAGCAAACTAAAGAACAAAAAGTACCGATGAATTCGCCGAAATTTCTTCAAGAAAATATAGAAGTTATTTCCAGTAAAAACAACATCGCTGTCATCCTTAAAAATTTGAAAAATGAGAATTAGTTTATTTGTAATTTTAGCAATTCTCTTAAGCTCTTGTAAAGAAAAACGTCCTAATTTAGAGAACCAGTATTTAGAAAATAATTGGTTGCTTCACAAAGCCGTCGACTATAGTCTGATATCAGATTCGGTATCCATTCCTTCTACAGTTCATAATGAATTATTGCCATTTATCAAGCATCCATTTAAAGGAACTAATGAAGATAGTTTACAATGGATTACTGAAGAAAACTGGATATATGAAACAGTGTTTACGCTTGATGAAGAAACACTCGCCAAAGAACACATCACGCTCAACTTTGAAGGAATAGACACTTATGCTAGTATTGAACTCAACGGCAACGAAATTTTAGAAACCGATAATGCTTTTTTGACTTGGAAAAAAGATGTTAAGCCTTTTCTTGAAGAAGAGAACGAACTTGTTGTATCTATCAAATCGCCACTAGAAATTGAGGCACAAAAAGCAGCTGCAAATGCATATACCTTACCAGAAGGCAACCGAGTTTACACACGCAAAGCGCAATATCAATACGGTTGGGATTGGGGTCCTAAACTCAATACCATGGGAATCTGGAAACCGGTATATCTTGAGGCTTATGACGATTTTAAAATCGAGGATGTTTACATCAAACAGAATTTTGTAAAAGATGCTACCGCAAACCTTACGGCACAAATCAAGTTATCCCAACCTACTGAAGATCAACTTGACTATCAAATTAAAGTTAACGACAGCCTTTTCGCTTTCAAAATAACGGATTCTTTATCTGTCACAAAAGCTGGCGCTAGTCAAGAAATTCATTTTGAGATTCCGCAAGTGCAACTCTGGTGGCCGCACAACATAGGTGAACCTTATTTATATGACATTGAAGTTTTGGTTTCCAAAAATGATGAACTCATCGATTCTAAAAAACTCAAGACTGGAATTCGCACCATAGAATTAATCAACGAGCCAGACGAGCATGGAACCAGCTTTTTCTTCAAGGTAAACGACGTGCCTGTTTACATGAAAGGCGCTAACTATATCCCGCAAAATTCAATGCAGGATTTAGTTACTGATCAGCATTATGAAAACCTGCTCACCGATGTAAAAGAGGCAAACATGAACATGCTACGCGTTTGGGGTGGCGGGATTTATGAGAATGATATCTTCTATGAAAAATGTGATGAAAAAGGCATCCTTGTTTGGCAAGACTTTATGTTTGCTTGTGCTATGTATCCTGGTGATGCACGCTTTCGCGAAAGCGTAACTAAAGAAATTACTCAACAAATCACTAGATTGAGAAATCACAGTAGTATTGCGTTATGGTGTGGAAATAATGAAACCAGTGAGGCTTGGCATAATTGGGGCTGGCAAGAAGGACGATCCCAAGCGGAACGCGATAGTATTTGGGAAGATTATCGTGCCGTTTTTCAAATTGCGATGCCTAAATATGTGAGCGAACTCACCAAAGAGTCTTACTGGGAAAGCTCGCCAAAATACGGTCGTGGAAACCCAAAATATGAATTTGAAGGCGATGCGCATGACTGGCGTGTGTGGCACGATGCCTATCCGTTTGAACATTTTGAAGAACATGTTCCGAGATTTATGAGTGAGTTTGGTTTTCAATCCCATCCTTCTTATGAGGCGATACGATATATCAATGAAGATGGAACTATCAACATTAAGTCTGAAGATTATGCCTCGCATCAAAAACACGCTCGTGGGAATGAACTGATACGAGAATACATGGAACGCGATTTCCCAGTTCCTACTAGCGATGAAGATTATGTTTATGTAAGTCAGCTACTGCAAGCCTATGGAATGTCTAAAGGAATTCAAGCACATCGAAGAGCCAGACCGTATAACATGGGAACGCTATACTGGCAACTCAACGATTGCTGGCCTGTGGTGAGCTGGAGTAGTATCGATTATTTTGGCAACTGGAAAGCCTTACATTATCAAGTAAAACGTGATTTTGAAAATGTATTGATTAGTAATGTAGTGGAAAATGATACCTTGAAAACTTATGTGGTGAATGATGGAATGCAAGATATTACAAGTGGCTTCACCATGATTATAAGTGATTTTTATGGTAAAGAATTGTATCATGAATCATTTGTAGGAACTGCTGGAATGAATTCAAGTAATGAGTTTCATAAAGTCAATTTGAAAAAATTGGGCCTAAATCTTTCTAATGTCTATGTGTTAGTAGAATTTAATTCTAGCCAAATTACAGATGTTTTATTAAGACCCAAAGAATTGAATTTACCCAATGAAAACCTAGAATGGATTAGTGAAAAGACAGAACAAGGTTACCAGTTAACTATAACATCTGATGCGTTTACTAAAGATGTGTTTTTCTATTCCAATGTAGAAGGCCATTTTTCAGATAACTTCTTCAACCTAGAACCTCACGCTAAAAAGACTATCATTTTTGAAACCGATAGTGAAGAAGAACCTGAGTTTAAGTATAAGACGTTGAATGGATTATAAGAGAATTAAGCCAATGCTAAGTTCCTTCTTACGAAAGTGACATTACCAAAAACTTGTCATTCTGAACTTGTTTCAGAATCAGACGGTAATGAAAACCTAAGATTTGTATGAACTAATAGCCTTATACCGCTGTAATTAGGAGACGCTGAAATAAATTCAGCGTGACAGTTTTTAATTAAGGTACATTTTCAAATTCAATTTCTCACGCATTTCATCATCCTATAATTTCCATTCAAGTCCTTAAAAATTTCAGATTCAAAACCTAGCTCTGTTGCTAGCGCTTTCATCTCATCAGGTAAATATTGATTGATTTCAAAGTATAGTATTCCGTTAGGCTGTAAAGCGTTTTTAGACAGCTCCATTATTTTACGATAGAAAATTAATGCATTATCATCTTCTACAAAAAGCGCTAGATGTGGTTCATTTTCTAATACGTTATCATGTATCTCTTTCTTCTCTAAATTCCTCACATACGGCGGATTGCTCACGATGACATCATATTTCTCAGACAATTCATCTAAAGCCAAGACATCTTGCAGAATCGTTTTTACTGGAGTTTTTAAATGATTTGCATTTGATTGAGCAATGACTAAAGCATCATTTGATACATCCATAAGTGTAACGATGCTATCCGGCTTTGCTGCTTTAATAGACAATCCTATACAGCCAGTTCCTGTTCCTATGTCTAGAATATTCAAATAAGATTCTGCTTTATGATCTTTAATAATCATATCGACCAGTTCTTCTGTTTCCTGACGCGGAATCAACGTATGTTCATTGACAGTAAACTCGTGTCCGTAGAAATGAGCTTTTCCTGTAATGTATTGAACTGGTTTTGAAGTACGTAGTTCTCGTAAGGACTTTTGTAATATTTCTTCTTGAATATGACTCAGTTCTTCTCGATCTTTTATCATGAAATCAGAGCGCGACCAGTTCAATAAGTCTTCACAAACGATTTGTAGAATGCTGTGAATCTCATTTTCTGGATAAAGAGGTTTGAGCTGTTCTTGGTAAAGGGATTTTACTTGATTCAATGTCATTTTGTAAAGGTAATTATGATATCTGGTATTAAAACATGAATTCAATAATAAGAGCTTTGTTCATTTTTGTCATTACCGCAAAAACGAACCAAACCTGCCTGCCGGCAAGAAGGCTAGGCTTGAACTGACATCGAGGTTAATTAAGTCAGATTCCGCATCAGGTGCGGAATATCAAAATTTTAAAAGCATTTGAACAGGACATGAGAAATGACCTGTATCACCCAGTGGTCCATCGAGTAATTTAAAACCTACGTGCTTGTACAATCCTTGTGCATCGTACATATTATCCATAGTTTCTAGGTAAACGCTTTCAAATTTGAATTCTTTGGCACGTTCTAGGCAAGTCATCATCAATTTCTTACCATAACCTTTACCACGCACTTCTGGTTTAAAGTACATTTTTTGAAGTTCGCTCACATTACCGTTGTAATTATCAAGTGGTGCGATTCCTGCGCCACCGACCACTACTCCATCGACTTCAATTACATAGTAAGTTCTGCGAGGTTTTTGATATTGCTCATACATCGCTTGCGTTGCCGCATCGCTGTATGCAGTTCCTATTTTAGGAGCGCCATGTTCTAAAATTGAAGCTTGAATAATTTCCTTAACGGCTTTATTATCTTTAGGAAGTATTTTGCGAATTTTCATATAACAAATTTAGAAATATGAGACTAGAAATTACTATACGATAGAAATAATTGAGGTTAAAATCGACTTCGACAAGCTCAGTCCTACATCCATACTCTACGTCAGTTTATTTTTAATATTGGATTTACTTTTAGTTTTAATTAGGTCTTACCTTTGCTAGAGATGACTACTGAAGAAAAATACATGCAACGCTGCTTGCAACTGGCTCAAAATGGATTGGGAACAACGTATCCCAATCCTTTAGTGGGAAGTGTAATTGTGAGCGAGAATGACCAAATCATAGGTGAAGGATGGCATCTCAAATCTGGAGAACCGCATGCTGAGGTTAACGCTGTACGTGATGCAGAAAAAAAGGGTTATGATGGAGACGCTTTCGCGAAAGCGACATTATACGTCAATCTAGAACCATGTTCCCACACAGGTAAGACGCCACCTTGTGCAACCATGATTGTGCAAAAAGGCTTTAAAAAAGTAGTCGTAGGAACACTAGATCCACACGATAAAGTGGCAGGAAAAGGTGTTGCTTTATTAATAGAAGCTGGAATTGAAGTCATAGTAGGTGTCTTAGAAAATGAATGTAATGACCTCAACAAAAGATTCTTTACATTTCACAGTAAACAACGTCCTTATGTCATTTTAAAATGGGCCGAAACTTCTGATGGATTTATTGCACCAGAAACTAAGAACGAGCAGAAACCGGTATGGATTACTAATCCATATTCTAGACAAGTATCGCATCAACTGAGAGCGCAAGAAAATGCAATTCTAGTAGGTTCAAAAACAGTTATCGATGACAACCCATCACTTACTAGTCGCGACTGGTCTGGTGATCATCCTACACGTGTAGTACTGGATTCTAGAAACAGCATCACATCTAATTATAAAGTAATGGATGATGCTGCGGTAACTTTAAAACTTGAACTCAGTACTTCTAACATCTTAGAAATTGTAAACGAGCTTTATAAAAATAATATTCAGTCAGTAATTATTGAAGGAGGAACCACTACCATTCAATCTTTTATTGATGCAGGTTTATGGGATGAAGCGTTTCAATTTATGGGAACTGATGTTCTCTTTCATCAAGGTTTAAAAGCACCTGTTTTAAGTGGTGATTATACGTTGATTTCTAGAAAAATGATAGCAAACGATGTGCTTAAAATTTATAGAAAAAAATGATTTGGCTCGTTTTAAGCATTACCACATCTAGTTTTCTATATGTGATTTTTAAATACTTTGAACTATTTAAAATCAACACATTACACGCTATTATCATTAATTACATAGTAGCTTGTATTACTGGTTTTGTATCTTATGGCAGGATGCCTAATGTAGAGCAAATTACAACGGCAAATTGGTTGTACTATGCAATATTTCTGGGCGCGCTGTTTATATTTATTTTTAATATTATGGCGCTTACTAGTCAAAAAAATGGCCTTTCAGTCGCGGCTGTGGCTGGTAAAATGTCACTGGTAATTCCTGTTATTGCAGGTATATGGCTCTATAATGAGTCTATGGGCTGGATGAAAATAGTCGGGATTTTACTAGCACTAGTCTCTGTTTACTTGACATCTGTAAAAACAAAGGAAGGCATACAACTAGATAAACGATTGCTTATTTTTCCGATTGTTTTATTCTTAGGTAGTGGTATAATAGATACTACGTTGAAATATGCCGAAAAGATGCACGTGCCTGATGGTGAAGAACCACTTTTTAGTGCGATGTGTTTTGCAATGGCTTTTCTTATAGGAATAGTCGTTTTAATCTATGAGGCTACTCAAAAAAGGTTATTGACTTTGCGCAGTATAATGGGAGGAATTGCTTTAGGAATACCTAATTATTTTTCTATCTATTTTATTATTAAAACACTTAAAAACGGAATGGAAAGTAGCGTGGTTTACCCTATTAATCACGTAGGAACCGTTCTTTTAACCTGTCTATTAGGTATTATACTGTTTAAGGAACGATTAATTTCTAAAAACTACATAGGTATTGCAGTTGCCATTATGGCTATTGTGATGATCGCTTTCGCGAAAGCGTAAAAAAAAAACTTCTCATTTCTGAGAAGCTTTTAAAAGCAAAAAAATGATATTGCTTATTGTCTTTGAAAATCAGCAAATCCATCTATCAGAATTTCTATGGACGCTCCACCAGTGGTTTGCGTTGATAATCCATTAACATCGATTGATAAATCTGTAGCATTTAAAGTACTTATAGTTAGTGTAGTTGTGTCATCAAAAGGTGTAACATTATTAGGTGAAGCGCTATTAAATCTTAATATATCACCTGTTACAGTATAGGTACCTGCGTCGTTAAAGGTATTAGTCTGATTACCTTGAGAGACACCTTGATTGATTACTTCAAATTCTAGGTCACCTGTTATGGCATAGGTTCCATCTGCATTAAAGGTCATTATAGCATTTGAACTAACATATTCTACAGATGCCGTAATAGATACTGGTGTACCAGAAACCGTAGTTGTAGTTGTAGTATTAGTTTCTACATCTGTATATAACCAGTTACCTACTAGTAATGTTGCATCAACATTACCACCACCTGTTCCACCAGTAGTAGGATTTAATCCTGGATCTAGAGCTTCAGTTTCACAACTAGTTATAGCTAAAACAGTAATTAATATGATAAATAACTTTTTCATTTTTTGGTTTTTGGGTTACATTGCAAATGAAATAGATTATCACGATAAAACTTTCATTCACCAATTCTTTACCAAAACTTTAACATTGACAGATTCTTACAAAACCATTATCAAACCAACAGAAGAAATTCTTTATAAGGAAAAGGGTAGTAAGTTTTATGGATATGCTTTTCCCTTAAAAAACGATCAAGAGGTTAATGAATTAATAGCACCATTGCGCAATCGACATCCTAAGGCTGGACATCATTGTTATGCATGGAAACTGGGAGCTGATGAGCACAACTATAGGGCAAATGATGATGGAGAACCTAGTCATAGTGCAGGTGACCCTATATTAGGACAGATCAATTCTTATGAGCTGAGCGATATATTAGTGGTGGTCTCAAGGATTTTTGGTGGTACAAAGTTAGGTGTAGGTGGATTGATAAGTGCTTATAGGGAAACTGCAAAATTAACCTTGGATACTGCAGATATAAGATTAAGAACCATAACGGCTGCTATAGAAATTAGCTTTGAATATCCACAAATGAGTCAAGTTATGCGATTTATTGACGAAGGTAATTTCTCTATGATTTCTCAAAATTTAACTGCTAGTTGTATCATAACGATTGCAGTACCTCAATCACAACAAGAATCTATTACCGCATCAATTAACCAGATGTACCCGATTAAGGCCAAAGCACTAGACTAGGGAACCAGCCACTGTCCTTTCCAGTCGTTATGTTTAAAAAAGATTGCTCTTAAATGATGTGGTCTTTTGAGTTTTAAAGCTTCCCACTGATCTGGAACAAATTTTAGTGCGAGAAAATGATTCTGACTACGTTCTCCATAATCAACATGATCGGGAGTTGCGATAGGTGTACCAGGAGATGATAAGGTTGTGTAGTCTTTAAGCGCTTTTTCACCTACCTTTTGAAATAATCTTTTAATTTCTACAGGATCCTCGATTGGGTATAATTTACCATTGAGTTTAAGTTGTAAAAGTTTTTTGGGATGATAAGCAAGAATACAAGCATGGCAATTGTTCTCGATCTGTTTAACCTTATCTGTACGAGAGTCTGTAAAAATGATACAATCTAGATTGTCATTGACCTCTCTTAGAACGACCATTCTGGACTGTGGTCTCAAGTCTTTATCAATTGTTGATAAAGTCATGTATTTAAAAGGGTGCTTATTTTTTGACAAACAACTTTTAAACTCTACAACCAGTTCTTTAAAAAAATTATCTAGCATTTTATTGAGTTAAGTAATATAATACACAAAGGTTACCATTGAAAACAACTTGATTAATCATTAAACAATGACTGACAAGCTTTGAGGAAATCAGGAAGAGGTTTCATAGGTCTAAAATTAGTAGCATTTGTGAATACTAGAGTTAAATCTGCGGTAGCACAAATCACACCATCTTGATTAACAATTTCATACTCAAATTCAACCCTTGTTGTAGGAAGACTCTTAAGGGTAGTTTTAATTGTAATTTGGTCACCAAACTTCATCGGATTTTTGTACTTGATATCGATTTGATAGACAGGTAACAGCACTTTTTTTTCTTCCATAAGCCTATAGGAGAACCCTAGATGATCTAGCCAGTCTAGCCTTGCTTGCTCCATGTAAATCAAATAGTTAGAATGATGAATAATTCCCATTTGATCTGTTTCTACATATCTTGTTGTAATTTTTGTAAGTGTACTCTTCATTCTACTAATTAAATTATTTGTATATTAACTGGGTTGAATAAATGATGATTTACTTGCAACAATATTTTAGATAAATCAAACACTTTTCTAGTTTTTTTAAGGTTTTTTATTCACATATTTGTCATCGATTAGAAAGAAGTATTTTGTCCTCATTTTCCACTTTTTTAATCCCAACAATCTTAATCTTTAAAAGTAATTTATTTTATGGCATCGACGGCAGCATCGGTATGGGAAAATTGCCTACTATTTATAAAAGATAATATAAATCCTCAAGCCTACAAAACGTGGTTTGAACCTATAAAACCTGTTAAATTAACTGAGACTGCTTTAAGTATACAAGTACCTAGTCGTTTTTTCTATGAATGGTTAGAAGAACATTATATTAAATTATTAAAAACAGCTCTTACACGCGAGCTAGGTGAAGGTGCAAAATTAATTTATGCCATTAAGATGGAGAATACCTTAAAGGGTATGGAGCCATTTACTGAAAAAATACCTAGTAGCAACCGTTCTATACAGTCATCCCAATCTGTTGACGCACCGGTAAGAAGTAAAAGCCCTGAATTAAAAAACCCATTTATTATTCCAGGAATAAGAAATGTAAAAATAGAATCTCAATTAAATCCATCTTACAATTTTGATAGTTTCTTAGAAGGTGACTCCAATAGACTTGCACGTAGTGCTGGAATGGCGGTAGCAAATAAGCCTGGAGGAACTTCTTTCAATCCATTACTTATTTTTGGTGGTGTGGGATTGGGTAAAACTCACCTTGCTCACGCAATAGGTGTAGGAATTAAAGAAAATTATCCTGATAAGACAGCACTATATATCAGTGCTGAAAAGTTTACTCAACAATACATTGAATCGGTACGTAAGAATAATAGAAACGATTTTATACATTTCTACCAGATTGTAGATGTGCTTATCGTTGACGATATTCAATTTTTTGCTGGTAAAGCAAGTACACAAGATGTATTCTTCCATATTTTCAACCATTTACATCAAAATGGTAAACAAGTTATTCTAACAAGTGATAAGAAGCCTGTAGACATGCAGGATATTGAGCAACGATTACTTTCTCGTTTCAAATGGGGACTTAGTGCAGAGCTTAATCATCCAGATTATGAAACAAGAGTTTCTATCATCAAGAATAAATTATATCGCGATGGTGTAGAAATGGATGATGATATCATACATTACCTAGCTGACAATATTAAAACCAACATACGTGAATTAGAAGGTGCAATTATTTCATTAATTGCTCACTCTTCTTTTAACCGTAAAGACATTACTATAGACCTTGCACGTAAGATAGTAGAGAACTATGTTAAGAATACGAAACGCGAGATTTCTATAGACCAAATACAGCAAGTCGTAAGTGATTATTTCCAAATGGATGTTGAAACGTTGCAGTCTAAAACACGTAAACGTCATATCGTTCAGGCAAGACAACTAGCTATGTATTTCTCTAAGAAAATGACCAAAGCGTCTCTTGCGAGTATAGGTTCTCAGATAGGTAAACGTGATCACGCCACAGTTTTACATGCTTGTAAAACTGTAGATAACCTTGCTTCTACTGATAAACAATTCAACAAATATGTTGAAGATTTAAGTAAAAAACTGACGAATTAAGAATAAGTGATGAGTAAGACGTCCATTTTAATGGTATGCTTGGGTAACATTTGCCGTTCTCCGCTGGCAGAAGGTATCATGCGTTCTAAACTTAATTTTACTAAGTTCAATATTGATAGCGCAGGAACTAGTGGTAGCCATCGTGGACAAGCTCCGGATAAAAGATCTATAACCGTTGCAAAAAAGAATGGACTAGATATCTCTAGCCAAGCCAGTCGCAAGTTAGTTCCTGAAGATTTAGTTAAATTTGATTACATCTTTGTAATGGATAATTCTAACTATAGAGATGTAATTGCTCTTGCGCAAAATGATGAGCAACGAGCTAAAGTTCATAAAATAATGGATTGGGCCTTTCCAGATGAAGATCTCGATATTCCTGATCCTTATTATGGTGGCGACAGTGGCTTTGAAAACGTGTACCGAATGCTAGATCATGTGACTGATGTAGTGGCTAAAAAGCTTCAATCTTAGCTTACAAGTTTACTTCCTAAACAAACGCTCTAACGTCGATCGCTTATCTACTTTTTTAGTATGCGTTTCTTCAAAAGAGTTGATAAAATAGACCTCTTTAGGTATTTCATATTTATCTAAGACTTTAAAGGCTTGTTGTGTATCAGACTCCTTACCTTCTACTATCAATATGACTTTTTCACCTAGGTCTTCATCATTCATTCCTGTAATAAAAAAGCGTTGTGCGATTTGTGCGGCAAGCTTCTGCTCTACTTGGTCTGGATGAATTTTAATTCCACCAGTATTGATGACATCATCAATACGGCCTAGTATTTTAAATCTATACTCATCAATCAATTCAACAATATCATTAGTAACTAAATTATTAGTTCCTAACGATGGTGCATTAATGACTAGACAATCCCTTTTATCTTTTGAAAAACTAATATCACCAACTGCGGTATATTCATTCTCAAACTTTGGATACAACTGTTTAATAGCTACATGTGAAGCTGTTTCTGTCATTCCATAAGAGTGAAATGCTTTAGTATGTTTGTGCTGTAAGTCTTCAATAAGTTGAGATCTTATTGCTGCTCCACCTATTAAAACCATTTTAGTCTTATGGATATTTTTCAAAGATTTTGTAACCTGCATAGGTGTCATCGCAGTAAAATCATAACGTTTCTCTGCCTTTTTCAGTGGCCTTGAATTGGGTTTCACTAAATCTATATCCCAGCCCAGAATTAATGCGCGAACCATCATCATTTTACCTGCGATATAACTTAACGGCAAACAACATAAGGCCTCAGTTTCTGGACCTAAATCAAAATGTTTACCAGTCATTAAAGCACTATTAATCATGTGCTGTTTGTTCAACTTATATTGTCTAGGTGAACCTGTAGAACCACTTGTATAAACAGTCATCACATCAAAATCATCTAGCCAGTTTAGTAAAAAATCGCCTACTTCTTTCTCCCATTCTGTGCCTTCTTTTACATAAGAATAAGCGACAATCATAACTCCTTGATGATCAAGATGACGACCATTAAGCTTAAAAGTAGGATGTATTTTAGGAATCATTTATGATGCGTTTAAGTTATCAAATTCTTCTTTAGAAAGCACTTTACCAAAAAGCTTTTCTTTCCAATTAGACCATTTATAAATCTTAGCTAAAATCAACAAAATTATTGGATAACCTACAACTATAGGTAACATATCTACAAGACCAAAACTAGGTTGTGAAACATCTAAAAAAACAGAGTCTGTCTGTATGGCTGTCCAGGTAGACGTTACCATAAGCGCCGCGGTAATATTATTTGCCGCATGAAAACCTAAGGCAAGCTCAAGACCTTCATCTAATAAGGTCATCGCTCCTAATAGTAATCCAGTCCCTATATAATAGACCATTATTTCCATCCCTAATTTTTCTACCTCTGGATTTGCAGCATGCATAACACCAAATAGTACAGAGGTAAGAAAAAACGGCACCCATCTTGTTTTTGTAAGAATACCTAATCCCTGTAATAACTGACCACGGAATAAATACTCTTCAAAACTAGTTTGAAATGGAAATAGTAAAAACGACACCACAACTAATGGTATAAACTTTGACCAATTTAAATTGTACTCAAAATTCTCTGGCGAACTATAAACACTCAATAACATTGTTGCGGCAGAGATACTTGCCCAAAAAATGAACATAAAGCCAATACGTTTCCAGTCTATTTTTCTTCTGCTAGTTGTTAATGAAGTGATTGATTGTTGATGTATATATTTTACCCAGACAAATATGGAGGCGAGACCAACCACAAATACTAGTAAATTCACGATAAGAAAAGGCATCTTCCCCATCATCTCTATCATTTGTGCCATGATTTCTTCTACAGATTGCCCTTGCTCTTCTACCAGCATTAAAGTCGAGAAGTAATTAAAAACCATAAATAGCATGAAACCTACTGGAATCAAAAAGAAATTCCATACTCCTAAATTACCCTTATATCCTTGTTCTATATACATCTTTATAAATTTAAACTCTTAGTATCCCAAATTGAGATATCGTTACATTTTAAGGTACCTTTCTTAATTTCTAATGGAGCTTCAATATTATTAGTATACAATCCTCCAGTCCCTAATCCTTGCGGCATCATATTGCCCAGCGTGTAGGTAAATTGCGCAATTGCGTTAAGACCTACATTAGATTCCAGCGCACTAGTCATCCACCAGCCGATATTATTATTTCCAGCAATATTAATCCATTCTCTACAGCTTTGAAAACCACCTACCAATGCTGGTTTTAAAATGATATACTGTGGTTTAATCGTTTCTAGACAACGTTGTTTTTCTTCTAACTCATATATCCCTATAAGCTCCTCATCTAGCGCTATATCCACAGGTGATTGCTCACAAAGAGATGCCATCTCATGCCATTGTCCTTGCTTTATAGGCTGTTCTATACTATGCACTTTAAATTTAGCAAGCGCCTCTAATTTTTCCATCGCATTTTGTGGTGTAAAAGCGCCATTTGCATCAACTCTTATTGTTATCTCGCTTTCGCGAAAGCGAGACCGTACAGCTTCTAGCAATTCTAATTCCTTATTAAAATCAATTGCACCTATCTTGAATTTAATACAGTTAAAACCGCTAGCCAACTTTTCTTCAAGCTGTTGCATCATAAAATCTTGATCACCCATCCATACTAATCCATTGATATTGATCGCATCCATACCTTCAGTAAATAGCGACGGGAAAAGGGTAAATACATCTGACGATTGTAGAGACTTAAGCGCCATTTCATAACCAAAAAGAATAGACGGCCATTGTTTTAACGCTGTAAATAAAACTGCTGGTTTTAAATGAATATTATCGCATAACCATTGCAACTTATCTTCATAGTCTGGTCTATCATCAATGGATAGACCTTTAAATAAATTACATTCTCCTATACCCTTTTTATCACCATTAGAGAGGTATAAAAAATAGGTTTCTTTAACGTCTAGAACACCTCTCGAGGTACCAGCTGGACGCTTAAATTCTAAAGTATACTTTTTAAATTGAGCTTGCATTCTTGCAATATAAACATCAAACTATTGAGTTGCCTATTGCTTTTATAAATTTTAATACTGTGATTTAGCAATTTAATTACGCAACCTATCTAAACAAAGTGCATCTATTTGATAACCAATCAAAAAAGCCATGATCAAAAAACTACTCTTCATTTTAATAGGATGTATTGCCAACAGTGTATTTGCCCAATGCCCTACTAGTTTAATTGTTTTAGAAACACAGGCAGATGTAGATGCTTTTCAATCCACATACCCTAACTGCACTCAAATATTAAATGGCTTGCAAATAGGTCCTGCGACTGGAAGTTCAGATATTAATAATCTTAATAATTTACAAGGATTAGTGCAACTAGATGGTGGATTAAACATCTTAAACAATCCGTTACTAAATGATCTTACTGCTTTTTCAACACTTACACAACTAGAAGATATTTACTTATTTAATAATCCAGGCATCACAAGCTTTAACGGCTTTCAAGGAATAACGAGTGTTAATGATATTAAACTAGAACAATCTTTTGTAACAGATTTTAGTGGTTTATCAAATATTGATGACGTTCATAAACTATGGATTGTTGATGATACGGTTCTCAACGATCTATCTGGATTAAATCAATTAGTTATTCTTAATTTTCTTGAATTAGATAACACTCGTTTAACTAGTATCAACTCCTTTGACCTAGTGGATCAAGTAGAATGGATGATTATTAAAGATAATGACTTCCTGACTTCTATAGACGGTTTTGGCACAATGACAATGGTTGATAATCTATCCATATTACGTAATTCGCAACTATCAACGATATCACAATCTTTTCAATCATTAAGGCATATTCAAAATAACTTGATTATTAAAGGTAACACCAATCTAAGTGATATAAGTGGCTTTAGTTCTATTCAGACTGTTGATACCATTCAATTAGACCAAATGATAGGATCTCAAGATTTATCATTTTTCAACACCATCATACAATTAAGAATATTGCGTGTGACTCGAGTAGACTCTATCACTAGTCTAAATGGATTACAAAACGCTCTCACCTTGACCTACATCAGTATTGAAAACAATCCATTATTATCTGATATTAACGCTATAGGTGGTAGTGATGCTAATTTTTTAACAGGCATGCGTATTATAGGAAATCCGTTGCTAGCCATTTGTGATATTCCAGTTGTCTGTAATTATTTGAGTGGATCTGCTTCTACTGCAACTATTAATGGAAATGCTACTGGATGTGCTTCAGAACAAGAAATAGCAAATGAATGCGAACTTAATGTAATAAGTGGTACTATCTACTATGACACTAATGGTAGTGGTGATTATTCACCAGCTACAGATGCAGTAGTTCCATATTATAAAGTATTTAGCACACACAGTACAGGAACTAGCACTACCTTTTCTAAAGCCTATGGCGATTATTCAAACTATGTAGGTACTGGTAATATCAATACAGATGTAGAAGACTTAGCCATGTTTGCATTTACACCTGCAAATGGTTTTAATAACAACTTTACAGGTTACGGCAATGTAGCTAGTGGCGATTTTGAAGCACAAACTACCAATACCGTTCAAGATGTCTCTATAGATCTTATAGCAACTATTGCTACCAGACCTGGATTTACAGCTGGTTACAAGCTAATTGCGATTAATAAAGGATCTGTACCTGTGTCTGGAACTATTGAATTACCATATAACAGTAATCTTTTCACTTATCAAACTAGTGTACCAGCAGCTAGTACAGTATCTACCGGTATGTTGAACTGGTCGTATAATTTAGGCCCATTTGAAAGATTACGTATAGATGTAGAATTTCTAGTAGCTCAACCACCTGTTTTAATAGGTGGAGAAACAGAAACATGGACAGCGACAATTAACCCAATACCTGGTGACGCAAATCCACAAGACAATGTTTTCTATTATAATAACAATATTGTTAACTCTTATGACCCTAACGATAAAACCGTTTTTGAAGGCGCAGAAATACTACCTACAGAGTTAGATAAATATCTACATTATAGAATTCGTTTTCAAAACACAGGTACTGCTAGTGCGATAAATGTTACCGTTAAAGATACCTTATCTGATAACCTAGACTGGGATACCTTTGAACCTATAGACATGAGTCATGATGTAGGAGAGATTCATATTAAGAACAAGAGATTCATCGACTTTGATTTTCCTAATATCAACTTACAAGATAGTACTACTAATGAGCCATTAAGTCACGGATATATTTATTACCGCATTAAGCCTAAACAAAATTTAGTCATTGGTGATTTTATAGATAACACTGCTTATATATATTTTGATTTTAATGAAGCTATTATAACCAATACAGCTACAACGACCATTGTACAAACACTTTCGAATAGCGATGATAAACTATTGAAAATTAGTCTATATCCTAATCCGGTAGCAGACATAGTTCAATTACAAACGTCAGAAAAAATTGATTTTGCTGTCATTATGAATCTTCAGGGACAGTCATTAATTGAAACTACTGATAAAGATATTAATGTAAGTAACTTAGATACTGGAGTATATTTTATTAGAGTTACTTCTGATAATAAATCTCAAGTTTTAAAATTCATTAAAAAGTAATTACTCCTATACTTTAACTACTTTAAACCTGCCTTACCATTTAATAAGATTAAAATATCTAACTTAAATAATGTGAGACAGGTTTAATTATGCCTTCTTTTTAACAGTCCATTCAAATCTGAACTGGCTTACCTCTACTCCATCTTGATTCACACCACGTGATTCCATCCATACGGTTTGTCCTTCACCAGTGGCTACCGTTTTCTCTATCGCTTGTTGAATAGCTTTACCATCATGACAAGTGAAGGTGATAATACCGGTTGCTTTTTTAGTAAAAACAGCCTCATTACGAGCCACTAGCATTGAAACTCTAGCATCGCTTTTTTGTATAAATGACATCACTAACGCTCCTGTAGAAAGCTCGGCAGCCATCGCTTGTGTGGCAAAATACATACTCTTAAATGGATTCTGGTTGAACCATTTATGGCGCACTTTTACCGTACAAGATTCCTCACTTATAGTCTTACATCTGACACCTGCCCACCATGCACTAGGTAGTTTTAAGAAGGTAAATGCATTTATTTTCTTTGGAGTGATCATTTTTAACATTTTGTACAAATGTAATCAAAAGGCGCGTTGTTGTTACGCTTTCGCGAAAGCGAAATATAAAATATCAAACAATTTTAAAAATATATGGTACTTTGTATTGCATAATACTATCTTTTAGATATATATTTGCATAAGAAAATAATATGCCATGGAGAATACTTTACAAAATAACCATCGAAACTTAGCGACTTGTTTACACTTGTTGAGCTTTGGCAAATGGTTGTTTCCTTTAGGGAATTTCATTTTACCCATTTTATTATGGATGATGAATTCAAAAAAATCTGACTTTGTAGATCATCACGGGAAACAGGTCATCAACTTTCAATTAAGCATGACGCTTTATTCAATAGCTCTAGCTGTTATTGCAGCTATCATACTAGTAGTTGCGTTTGCATCTGGCGGAATTGAATTTTTAGAAGGTCTAGATAGAATGGATGGCGATGAATGGATGCATGGTGAACATATGGGGATTTTTGCTACTATGATAGGTGTAGGAATCCTTTTTGGTGGCGCACTTTTACTCATCGCTATTGTAGACTTAGTCTATACTATTAAAGGAGCGATGCAAGCAAATGATGGGGTGCTTTTTAAATACCCTTTAACGATTCCGTTTTTAAGCACAAAAACAGAATCTAATAACACAACAACATGAAGATAGAAAACACAAAAGCGCAAATGCGTAAAGGAGTACTCGAGTACTGCATTCTATCCATTCTTAAGGAAGAAGATGCCTATGTAGCAGAGATTCTCGATACTCTTAAGGATGCAAAGTTACTAGTGGTAGAAGGAACAATCTATCCATTATTAACCCGATTAAAAAATGCAGGTTTACTTAATTATAGATGGGAAGAAAGTACCAGTGGTCCACCACGTAAATATTATGGACTGACTGAAACTGGAAAGATTTTCCTTAAAGAATTATCCAGTACCTGGGATGATCTTAAAAACGCCGTTAACCTGGTAACCACCACAAAAACAAAGAAATCATGAACAAGACCATAAATATAAACCTCGCAGGGCTGTTCTTCCACATCGATGAAGATGCCTATAATAAATTACAAAAATACCTTGCCGCTGTACGTCGCTCTTTTAGTGGTATGCAAGGATCTGAAGAGATCATGGCAGATATTGAATCTCGTGTTGCAGAACTTTTTCTAGAAAAAAGAGCTAATGAACAACAAGTCATTTCCATCACTCATGTCGAAGATGTAATTTCCATAATGGGACAGCCAGAAGATTATGAGGTAGATGAAGAAATCTTTGAAGGTGAGAGAAGATCAACTGCTCAAGAGATGAAATCACGTTTCAGCAGACCATTGTTTAGAGATACCTTAAACGGTTATATAGGTGGTGTTTGTGCTGGTCTAGGTCATTTTCTGGGTATAGACGCTATATGGGTACGCATCTTTTTTGTGGTAGTATCCTTTGTATCATTCCCATTTAATGTACTGGCTTACATCATCTTCTGGATCGTTGCTAAAGATGCTGTTACAACAAACCAACGTCTAGCGATGATGGGTAAAGAAGTAAATATCTCAAACATAGGTGAAAACTTTAAGTCGGGTTTTGATGATGTAGTCGATGGGCAGACCGACGCCGACTACCGAATTGTAGGTCAAAAAGGAAAGCGTGGAACCGTACGTTTCTTTAGTTTTTTAGGACGATTTATTAAAGGTATTTTTAAAGCTATAGCTAAAATCATAGGACTGTTTATGTTCCTACTAGGTGCTACAGGTTTAATTGCATTATTCTTTAGTTTGATAGGTATAGGTACAGCACAATTACAAAGTGATGATTTTATGTTACTTATGAATATGAGCATACCTTCTAACCTGTCTACATGGTGGATTTATTTAACTGCCTTTTTCTTAATAGGAATTCCATTCTTTATTATTGCTGTTTTAGGATTGCGATTGTTAGTATCTAATCTAGCTTCCATAGGTCGAACGGCCAAGGTAATTATAGGATTACTTTGGGTAGCATCTGTAATTGGATTGTGTGTGATTATCGCTACCATAGGAACATCTCAAGCTTTTGATGGGAACGTAAACAGCTTAGAAAAATTCCCTGTAAATAAAGAGAAAGTATTCCAACTTAACATGGAAGATAGCACTCTAGAAGGCTACGATAATATCTATGTGAATGGTTCTCATTTTAGTATAGGAGAATTTGATGGTGCTAAAGAAATACGTTTAATGGGTATTAAAACGGCGATTGCTGCTACTACTGATAGCGTTGCATCTATAAACGTTAGATTTAAGGCTAAAGGTTCATCTATTCAAGAGGCTAAAGAAAAAGCTTCACAAATAGAATATAATTATGTGATTACAGATTCTATCATTACACTAGATGATTTCTTTAAAATTAACAGTGGTAGTCTTAATAACCACAAGATTGAAATCATTGTAAATCTTCCCGAAGGAACTAAAGCTAGAATGAATGATGAGTTTGCAAACCATTATAGAGATTACATTAGTAATGATGCTTTCTCTCTAGGTAGTAATGACTCTTACACTTATCAAGTAAAAGATGGCAAAGCAGTATGCCTAGACTGTCCTGTTGTAGAAGAAAGAAAAGATGACGTTGAAAAAGATGAAATCAATTCTTCATCTAACTCAACAGATGATAATGAGTGGAAATATGAAGAGGACGAAGACGAGGAAAATGAAAGAGCTGAAACCACTACTATTAAAACATCGATAGACTTAGGACCTATAGAAATAGAAACAGAAGAAAGTTTCTAATATAAAGATTCATGTGATGTCAACTGTATTTTAAGAGATTCTTGTTGACTAGAAAACCGCTTCATTCATTTGGAGCGGTTTTTGTTTTACCTTTGTTAAACAAATTATTTAAATAATGAAAAAATTATTACTAGCAATCATGATTCTTACAGCCGCTGTTTCTCAAGCACAAGAAAAGGTAAAAGGAAATCGCGAACCTAGCACTGTTATTACAGATGTTGATCCATTTACTATTATTGAAATAGGTGGTGATTATGAAGTAGCAATCGTAGAAGGTGTGGTACCTCAAGTAGAAATTACCACAGATTCAAATTTACATCAGTTTTTAGAAGTTGCTGTAGTTGATGGTAATTTAAGTATTAGCTCTACCGCAAACATACGTTCTAAAAAAGAGATGACGATACGCTTAATTTATCCTGCTGGACTAACTAAAATCGTTGCTAAAGAAAAGGCAGAGATAAGCGCTATCACTGAACTAAAAATGGACAAGTTAGAAATTGAAGTACGTGATGATGCAAAATTATTTCTAACCGCAAACATTAGTAATTTAACTCTCAATCTAAAAGGAGACTCTAGATCTGAGTTGAATTTAAGAGGTAACGATGCTAAAATTAATTTTGACGATAAGGCTAATGTAAAGGCATTGCTAAAATTCCAAGATTTAAACCTAACGATGAAAGGTCGCACTGTAGCAAAATTAGAAGGTGATGTAAAATCAGGAACCTTATTATTAGAAAACAAGGCGAGCTTTCAAGGCGACAACCTAGTATTTAACAACTTAAATATGAAAGCCTCTCAAAATACCAATTGTGAGGTAAATGTAAAAGATGAATTAACTCTAGCTGCCAGCGATAGTTCTAAAGTAGAACTATTCAATTCACCTAAAGTCATTTTAGAAAAATTTACAGGAAAAACGCAATTGATAAAAAAATAAACGTTGATTGCATTTGTTGGCCTGAATAGTCAACATCTCAATTCTAATTAAATAAAAAAAGCCTCGCGATGCGAGGCTTTTTTATGATTTTGACGTACAAAAAGACTTAGTCTTGAATTGATACAGAAAATGTTATAGGATTATTATCGTCTATATCATAAAACCTAATATAATAAGTATCATTTGGATTTAAATTTAAATTAACGTCTTCAACACCATTGGAAGCATTATTAATAGTATAAATTGGAGATCCTGAACAACTAGAAAATATTTGAAATCCAGCATTACCGTTAGTTGTTGCACCTGCAAAAGTAATTACTGTTATTCTATAAGTAGTGTTGGAGTTGGTATCAAATTGATACCACATTCCTCGATTACCGTCAGAACCGTAGCTTATGATGTTATTTAAATTCCAATTAGCCTTAGCATACTGAGTATTTAAATCCAAATTATATACACTACTCGAACCAGTCGCAGAACAACTATCTCTTGGGGTATTATTCCCTACATCCACAAGAGGTAAAGCACCACCGCCAGAGCCTACAATATCAAAAGTAAACGTATCATTCCAAGTTCCTTCATTTGAAGTTATTGTAACTGTGCAATTAACCGTTTGAGAAGAAGCATTTGGGTCTACATCAAAATCTAATGCACCAGAATTCCATTCAAAACTACCTGAATTAATGTCTGGAACAGATCGGTCTGCATCAATAATATTTATATCTGGATTATTAGTGTTCCATACAACGTCTACATTCGTAGCGGTAGCATTACCGAAATTTTCAACTTCTAGATCAAAATCGATATCCTCGCCTGCATTAATGATACCATCGCTATTATCATCTCCTGTCACTCTAAATCCTGAAATTCTTAGATTTGGAATATTGTTTTGATTATTAATTCCGTTACCGCTTACCTGAATTCTACTGTTAGTAGCGTTCATGTTATCTGCATCATTATTAAACTCTATGAAACCACTATAACTTTGAACACTAGTTGGTGAAAAGGTAATATCATAAGTTCTGGATTGTCCACCACCTAAATTAGTTGAGGAATTTGGACTGATACTAAATCCATTAGGTACTGAGATACTATTAATATTAAAACTACTATTACCTGTATTTAAAACGGTAACTGACTGAACGTTGGAATTAGTTCCTACATCAACATTACCAAAAGACAGCGAATTGTTATTAATAGATATGGCAGATTGATTACTTTGATTAGTCGTCCCAATTCCACTCACTTGCACTCTACTATTTACTGTAGTCGCATTATCAGCATTATTTGTAAAAACTATGTTGCCGCTATAATTCTGAGTAGCCGATGGAGAAAATGTCACTTGGTAAGTTTTACTTTGACCAGCATTTATAGTAGTAGAAGAACTAGGAGAAATAGAAAAACCATTAGGAACACTAATATTACTTATATTAAAACTACTTCCACCCGTATTAGACACAATAATAGATTGTGAATTTGAAGTTGAACCTACTGTTTGATTTCCAAAGGACAAGGAACTATTATTGATTGAAATTGCAGATTGATTTGATTGATTAGCCACACCATTTCCAATGGCTTGAATACGACTGTTATTACTATTAGCATTATCTGCATCATTATTAACTTCTATGAAAGCTTGGAAAGAAGCTACAGCAGATGGCGCAAATACCACATTAAAAGTCCTACTTCCCATAGCTGGAACGGTGATACCACTCGCACCGTTAGTTATTCTAAATTCATTAGTATCTATTAAACTCTGTATTGAGAAAGATGCATCTCCTAAATTCTCTACCGTAAATGTTCTTGGCGCAGATTGAGAACCATTTTGAGTATCTGGAAAATTAAGATCTCCTGTTATTTGTATTTGGCTTGTATTGGAACTTCCATTGCATGTATTAAGATTTTTTTGACTTCTAGCTGAGAAAGCCATTCTAATTAACTGTTCTGTGGTAAAATCTGTTCTACATCCATGTGCTGCGTAGGACATTATATTATCTGGCAATGTAGTTCCATTAGGAGATAGGCAATCTGGAAAATTAACTAAATCATTCAGATTTGGATCGAAAGGAGTATCACAAATTGCGTCACCAGTGAAAAGACAACCAGATCCATTTACTCCTACAGAAGCAATGTTTCCAGATTGGTGAGTATGAAATAACGAAAAGAAATGACCGATTTCATGTTCTAGAGTACTACTATAAAAACCGGCTCTTGTCACATAAATCCTATCATTTCCTTCAAATGGGAAAAAGGCATATCCACCAATAAATTTTTCATTACCTTGAGAATCAAAAGTTTTTATTTTACGATTAACATATATATTTAAGGTGTTTGCCACATCTCTAGAATCAGCATACTGTTCATTATTCTTTGTGTGATTATAAAAGTTATTGTCGTCGATGTAATCTATATTTGAATTACATAAAGAAAATATAATTTTAGCTCCAAAAAATTTAGTATTTAGTTCTTGAATTTTATTAGTTAATTGACTTAAGTCCAAACCACCGTTACCGTTATTATCTCTAGCTATGTGTAAAGTAATTGGAACCTCCATAAACCCGACACTATTAATATCAAAACTTGATAGACCATTTAAAATCGATTGATTCAAAGTTGATAAATTTGCGGCGGAAATTTCATTGTCAGAATCATCAAATAATTCACTTGATATTTCTTTTTCCAATTGTATTGATAATTCATTGTTAGCTAAATTGGGATCATTTAAAACATTCAAAAATTCTGGTTTTAATTGTATTGAAACATCAACCCTAGTGCTATCATTATTAAAAAAGAAAACTTTATTAACTTGATTTTCTATTGCATTACCTAGATTATAAGATAATGATTCATTTAACTTTTGATTTAAGTCATTTGAATTTAGCCAAATAATAAATTCAGCACTAGTAGCGACTGAAATATCTGTATTTAAGATCTCAACCTCATCATCATTCTCCTTAGTACAACCATTCAACAATAGGATAAAAAATAAAAACTTTAATAAATAACTCTTTTTCATAAATAACTGATTTTTAAGCAATATTAAGATAATTTAACATTGCATGTAGGATATTACTTTAACTATTAGCTGTATAAGTAATTAAATTCGACAAAGTGTAACTTACTTAGATTCAGCTAACAAAAAAAGCCTCGCGATGCGAGGCTTTTTTTATCAACTTAAAAGTAGGTATACTTAATAACTACCACCTATTACTTCTTCTACAATACCTACCTCAGCAAGATAGCGTTCTGCATCTAGTGCTGCCATACAGCCTGTACCGGCAGCGGTAATCGCCTGTCTATATATTTTATCTTGAACATCTCCACTAGCAAATACACCTGGCATGTTTGTATAAGTAGATCCAGCTTTAGTTTTTAAATAACCAGCGTCATCCATATCTAGTTGACCTTTAAAAATATCAGTATTAGGCTTGTGCCCTATCGCGATAAACAATCCTGTGATTTCAATATCGTGCTTTTCATTAGTCTGATTATTTACTATTCGTAAACCTTCAACCACTTGTTCTCCTAGCACTTCTTCAACTTCGCTATTAAACAGTACTTCTATATTCTTAGTTTGCGCTACACGATGTTGCATTGCTTTAGACGCACGCATTTCTCCTTTACGCACCAGCATAGTAACTTTAGTACAAATATTAGATAGATAAGTAGCCTCTTCTGCAGCCGTATCTCCTGCACCTACAATAGCGACATCTTGTCCACGATAGAAGAATCCATCACAAACAGCACAAGCACTTACTCCACCACCACGCAATCTTTGCTCACTAGGTAATCCTAGATATTTTGCTGTTGCACCTGTAGAAATGATAATTGTATTTGCTTCAATTTTAGTTTTCCCATCTACAATTGCTGTGTGAATACCGCCTTTTTCACTGGCAAAATTTACTTCAGTAACCATACCTATACGCACTTCTGTACCAAAACGCTCTGCCTGTTTCTGTAAATCTACCATCATAGCTGGTCCATCAATACCTTCTGGATAACCTGGGAAGTTATCAACTTCTGTAGTGGTTGTTAATTGTCCGCCTGGTTCCATACCTGTGTAAAGTAGTGGCTTCATATCTGCACGTGCGGCATATATAGCTGCTGTATATCCTGCTGGTCCTGATCCTATGATCAAACACTTTACTCTTTCTATTTGTTCTGACATTGTGTAAACTTTGGATTGTAAAAATAATGATTCTCTTCACTTGAAATCAAATCTAGTTATCACTATTTATTATCACTTTATTAAGGTTATCCATGTCATCCTGTTTTACTTTTACATTTAATGACTAGAACCTACATCAATCCTATCACAAAAGAACGCGCTACCATTCTTAAAACTAGCGCACAAACTAATGGATCATACACTTACATAGAAGTAGAATTGCAGCCTGGTGGCGGTAATCCTATCCATTATCATCAACATTTTACAGAACAGTTTGAACCTATTGACGGTACCTTAGGCGTTCATTATTTAGGTAAAGAAATAAGCTTAAAACCTGGTCAAATATTTAAAGTACCCGTAATAGATAATCATCGTTTTTATAATCCAGGTGATCGGCCTATTATCTTTAGAGCAAAACTGGAACCTGGCCAGCCCGGATTTGAAAATTTCATGGCAGCACTTTTTGGATTGGTTAGTGATGGTAAAACTTTTGGAAAAAACCAGATTCCGTTCAATCCATTTTATGCTATAATTTTACTTAAATGGGGCGATACTCAAGTAGATAGCTTATTCTTCAGGTTATTTAAACCTGTTTTGATATTACTGTATACGCTTTCGCGAAAGCTGGGATACGAAAAGAAATTGCTACACAAATATGTCATAGGTTAAGGCAGTACTTGCAAACGCGTTTTCAAAATCGTAACATTACACTCAATAATCCCTATACATGGAAAGTCAAAATATCAACCAAGAGGACGAAAAAATAATCATTAATCAAGAATTAAACATTTGGGAAGCGCTTATTCCTGTAATAGCGTTAGTTGGGCTACTGGCTTATAATGTGTTTGTTTTTGGTGATAGCGCTTTAGGTGGTTCTAACCAATTTATATTAATTATAGGTGCAGCTATTGCAGCTATCGTAGGCTTTAAAAACAAAGTTTCTTATAAATCCATGGTGGAGGAAGTTGCTCAAAATTTAAAATCTACTACCGGTGCTATTCTTATACTTTTAATGGTAGGCGCGCTTGCTGGGACCTGGCTGGTTAGTGGTATTATACCTACCATGATTTATTATGGACTTGATATTTTAAACCCAACTATTTTTCTGGCTGCATGTGTTATTATTTGTGCTGTGATTTCTGTCGCAACTGGTAGTAGCTGGACTACTAGTGCAACAGTAGGTATCGCACTTATAGGTATTGCAGGCGCATTAGGGATAAGTCCAGGAATGACTGCTGGTGCGGTGTTGAGTGGTGCCTATTTTGGTGATAAATTAAGTCCGCTGAGTGATACGACTAACCTTGCTCCTGCTATGGCTGGTACTGATTTATTTACTCATATTAGATACATGACCTACACAACAGTACCAACTATCATAGTAACACTATTATTCTTTATTATTCTAGGATTTACTAATGATACGACCGGTGCTGCAGACGTATCTCAATATCAAGGTGCTATAGATGCCACTTTTAATACTTCTCCTTGGTTATTTCTAGTACCCATTGCTGTAATAGCTATGATTGTTAAAAAGATATCGCCTTTAATCGCTTTACTGGCTGGTACGTTACTAGCAGCTGTATTTGCATTGATTTTTCAACCCGATCTTGTACTAGCTGTTTCTGGAATGAAAGAATGGAGTTTTGAAGCTGGTTATAAAGGAATCATGAATGCTATCACTGTAAAAACCACTGTTAATCCTGTGTCTGACAATCCTAAAATTGTTGAAGAACTAGCAGGACTATTTGAAGGAAAAGGAATGGAATCTATGTTAGGTACTATATGGTTGATTATTTGTGCCATGGTCTTTGGTGGTGTCATGGATGCTATAGGTGCATTGAGCAGAATTTCAAAAAGTTTGCTGAATTTATTCAGTAGTGTTTTTGGATTATTCTTTAGTACGGTAGCTAGTTGTATCGCGATTAATTTTACTGCAAGTGATCAATACCTAGCACTGGTAGTACCAGGAAAAATGTATGAGAAAGCTTATCGTGAAAAAGGACTCGCGCCAGAGAATTTATCGAGAACACTAGAAGACTCAGGAACAGTTACATCTGTTTTAATACCTTGGAATACCTGTGGTGCTTACCACAGTGGTACTTTAGGTGTAAGTGTATTGGATTATGCTATCTATGCTATGTTTAGCTGGTTGTCTCCTATCATGACGCTCATTTTTGCAGCGTTTAGCATTAAGATTAAACAATTAGTTACTAAAACACCTACTCTAGATACAATAGGTGAAGAATAATATCAACACATTAACAATGAAAAATTTATTATCTGTATTTGCACTTTTAAGTATTCTTAATGCTGGTGCACAAGACCGATTTGCAAAAGTTCAAATAACATCTATTGAGGTAAGCGAAAACACTTTCATGCTTACTGGAGCTGGCGGTAATATCATGATTGCCATTGACAAAGAAAAGGTAGTGATGATAGACGATCAATTTGCACCATTAAGTGATAAAATTAAAGATGCCATTGAAGGCATTACAGACTATCCCATTGCTTATTTAATCAATACACACCACCATGGAGATCATACAGGTGGTAATGGAAATTTTAACTCTAAAGAAACAACAATTGTTGCTCACGTGAACGTAAAAGAACGATTGATTTCTGAAGGAAAAGAAGAGAATTTTATACCTGAAATGACGCTGGAAGAAGAGCTTGAATTACAATTACCTACTCAAACTTGTTTATTAATCCACGTTCACAACGCACATACGGACGGTGATACATTTATCTTTTTTGTTCAGGAAAATGTGGTACATATGGGTGATGTATTCTTTAATGCAAAATATCCATATATCGATCTAAAATCCGGCGGATCTATAGATGGGTATATCGCGGCTCAAGAAAGAGTCCTATCTACTATTAATGAAGAGACTAAGATCATACCAGGTCATGGGACATTAGCCAGTTATGAGGATTTAAGAAATAACATTGAAATGTTAGTAGATATTAAAGAAAACATCGCTTCAAAAATTAAGAAAGGTGTTTCTAAAGAAGATATTATCGCAGACACTACTATAACAGCAGCATATGATGCAAAAGGTTATGGAGATGGCTTTATTAATGCAGAGCGTTTTAGAACTACCGTTTACGAAAGCATCACAGGTCAATAAATAGTTTTACAATTTAAACAATGAGAGCATTAGTCATATCTGGCGGTGGTAGTAAAGGTGCATTTGCCGGTGGCGTTGCTCAATACCTCATTGAAGAAAAAAAACTAGACTATGATATTTATATAGGGACATCTACAGGCAGTCTTCTTATTTCGCATCTAGCACTTCATAAAATAGAAAAGATTAAAGAGGTCTATACCAATGTAAATCAAAAGTCAATATTCAGCAATTGCCCATTTATAATTAAGAGAAGTAAATATGGTGTTGAGGAAATAAAAATCAATCACTGGAATGTTCTACGCAATTTTTTAAATGGTAATAAAACCTTTGGTGAAAGCAAAAACCTCAGGAAACTAATCAAAAAGATTTTTACCATTGAAGAATTTAATGAGTTAAAGGCGACGCAAAAAGAAGTCATCGTTACCGTATCTAATCTTTCACTCAATGAAACCGAATATAAATCGATTCAAGAAGTGAGCTATGAGGACTTTTGTGACTGGATATGGATTTCTTGCAACTATATCCCTTTTATGAGCATGGTAAAGAAGGATAATTGCGAGTATGCAGATGGTGGCTATGGTAGTATGGTACCTATTAAAGAGGCTATAGAGCGTGGTGCAACAACAGTCGATGTTATCGTATTAGAGACAGAAGCTACTTACTATAATAGCTTGCCATCAACTAATGTTTTTTCACTACTTACAAGCCTTCATGGTTTTATGATGGATCGTATTGAAAAACAGAATATTGCGATAGGAAAGTTTACAGCAAACCATCACGATGCTATTCTTAACTTCTATTATACACCTACGGTATTAACGACCAATTCGCTCATTTTTAATAAATCAAAAATGACTAATTGGTGGAATAGCGGATTTAAATATGCCGCAAGCACTACAGAAAAAACAAGCGAAATCAAGCCTCAAGAAGAGTAAAGCAAATTACTTCCTTACTCTACTACTCCATCTTTTATAAAATGCACTTTATTTATCTATCCAATTACTGGATTGCATTAGCATGATTAAAACGAATACAACACAAATAACTGTAGACTATTACAAGTTTTACATACTATAATCATAACCTATAACACTATTGTGTTATAAGATTGTAAATCACATTTAAAAACGGCCATTCTAAACTATTTTTGCACTCTGAAAAACAACACAATTTAAAACTAACAACAATGGCAATAGTAGGAAGACAGTTTCCAAGTATCGATGTAGATGCAATGAACGAAATGGGAGATACGTTTAAATTAAACGTTCTTGAAGAAGCAAAAAATAAGAATAAGAAAGTATTACTTTTTTGGTATCCTAAAGATTTCACTTTTGTATGCCCTACTGAGTTACATGCTTTTCAAACTGCTTTAGGTGAATTTGAAAAGAGAAATACTATCGTAATAGGTGCATCATGTGATACTCCAGAAGTACACTTTGCATGGTTAAATACTGCAAAAGACGATGGTGGAATTGAAGGTGTAACTTACCCAATTCTTGCAGACTCTAACCGTAATCTTGCAAACATGCTAGATATACTAGATGTAGAAGAAGAGTACAATGATGATTTAGAAGGATATATCCTTAAAGGTGATAATGTAACCTTCCGTGCTACATACCTTATTGATGAAGAAGGTACGGTATTTCATGAAGGTGTGAACCACATGCCAGTAGGTCGTAACGTAAATGAATTCTTAAGAATGATTGATGCTTACACTCACGTACAAAAGAATGGTGAGGTTTGTCCTGCAAACTGGGAAGAAGGAAAAGATGCAATGAGTGCTGACCGTAAAAGTACAGCTGCATACCTATCTCAAAACTAATTTATCAATAATATAGAAACACAACAAGTGGTTTCTTAAACTTACTTGTTGTGTTTTTTTATACCATAGTATCATATGCAAACTTTAGAACAAGATAACCTACAGGAAATCGTTGCAAACAACGATACTGTAATAGTACAATATATGGCTAGCTGGTGCGGAAACTGCCGCCTAATGAAGCCTAAGTTTAAAAAACTAGCTGCCGAAAATGAGAATACGACATTCTTAATAGTAGACGCAGAAAAGTTCCCAGAATCACGTAAAATGGCAACTGTAGATAACCTACCTACGTTTGCAACATTTAAAGGCGGCTCTTTTGTAAATCAAGTACAAACTAACAAGTTTGAAAACCTTAAAGAATTAGTACATGAAGTTACCAATAATTAGACATCTACAAAAAGGTACTACTCCAGATCAATTAGAGGCTACTCTAGAGGTTTTAGAGCATTTCTCTGAACATAGATCTGTAACTGATGAAGAAATGGATGTTGTAGGTGAATTAATCACTAACATCTGTGGTGCCTTAGAAGTACACGCTAATGTAGCACAAGGCATGAGTGGCATAGAAGCGGCAAATGCTTTTGCTCAAAAAGTTATGGGCTCAATAGACCAGTAACGTTTAACAATCTTATTAAAACACCTCAAAACACTTAACACTTTGAGGTGTTTTTATTCATTATATTATCGATTAAGCAATAATTTGATAATAAAAATGAATTTTTCATTATTTCTAGTTTCTGTTTTAATATTTTTGATTTTAACATATCCCTATTTATATGAAAAATCAATTAACTTTTATGGTTGCTCTTCTAGGATTAAGCATAGCAACGGCACAAAACTACTTAGACATTGCCCGTATTAATGTCTCTAACACAACACTAGAAGATTTAGAACAAACTCACGAGACTAACATTACTAATGTAAATCTCGAGTTTCTTCTCCCTACTCCTATTAATGATAAAACAATTTTAATAACAGGCCTGACAGCTGAGAATTCGAGTCTTGTATTAAGCAATGGACTATCTAGAGAAAATTTAATAATGACGAGATTAAATTTAGGAGCTAAGGTCTATCATTCTAAAAAATGGACTGGAACCTATTTATTATTACCTAAGATTGCTTCTAATCTTAATGAAGTTGCAAGTCAAGATTTTCAAATAGGTGCTATCGCTTTATTAGAGTATCGTCACAAAAACAGATTTAGAACAAAGTACGGTTTGTACAGTTCATCAGAAGAGTTTGGTACCATCATTACACCCTTATTAGGAGTTTACTATAGAACACCAAATAATAAATTTTACATAGATGCCGCATTTCCTATACGCATGGAAGCTAACTACAATCTCACCAAAAAATTAAGTTTAGGAGCAGATTTGCGTACATCTGTAAAATCATACAATCTAGGATTAACTGATCGTTATGTACAAGAAGAATCCATACGCGGTGGTTTATATGCCTCTTACTCTTTAATGGATGATAAACTCATATTGAGAGCCAAGGCAGGCCTAGACACTACAGATTATGGCCTTTATAATTCTGGTGACAGGATAGGCGCACAAATCTTAACAATACAAGTTAATGGAGATGATCGAGCACGTCTAAATAATGAATTTGATAGCAGTGTATATTTTGGCTTTGATGCGATATATAGACTTAATCTATAAATTAATATACACCGTATAATTTAAACACCTTATACTTCAAAAGTTAAGGTGTTTTTATTTTAATATTTTTCTATCAGGTCTTTGGTCACTTCTTCTTAAGTAAACTGCTGTTACCACTTCTGCATCATCTATAGCTTCATCTTCCATAAGCATGGTTGTATGTGAATGACCTTGCGCTATTAATAAATCTGCATTTGCGTCATTTCCTAAAATGGTCTTCTTACTTTGGATTGAAGTCAGAAAAATTAAAGTAAAGAAGTGGCTTCCTTTTCTTATTGTAAAAAATTTATCCTTTGGCCTTCCAGTAAGCGTCATCTTATCTATTAAAAAATCATCTTGATAAAGCTCAGCCGTTATTTCATTTCCTTCAATATAGGATAAAAAGACTTGATTTCCCTCAGCGATATTTTGCTTTTTATCTTTGTTATGAAGACACAAGTCGTTCCACAGACTATTTTGATCATCTCCTTCTATTCTATTTTCATAAAGTCCAGTTAGCGCGCTAGGTGTTAAAACCATAGGGTTTTCTTGAATTCTGCTTGCTAGGCTTTTTGAGGTATAACAGCTACTTAATAAAATAGTTATTAATAGAAGTGTAAAACATTGTTTCATAACATCATTTTTTGGTTGTTTATCTGTTATCAAAAAGCATGCTAAACTATTTAGAGATAAAAATCATGTTGCTCATCATATATTTTATCTTTGTAAAAAATACGTAAATGAAAAAAATCATAATCCTTCTAACCATTGCAATTAGTTTTAATAGCTGTGGCAGCCTTAATGAAATAGTTAATAGTATACCATCAAGTAGTGGCGGTGTTCTATCTCAAGCAGATATAGGTAATGGACTTAGACAAGCTCTCGATCAAGGAATTGACAAGGAAGTTTCTAAACTTATGGCTACTGATGGTTTTTATAGAAATGAACTGGTTAAGATTTTATTACCTGAAGAATTACAAAAGGTAGATGATGGTTTACGTAAAATAGGCCTATCAAGTGTTGCAGATGAAGGACTTAAACTTCTTAATCGCGCTGCCGAGGATGCTACAAAAGAAGCTCTTCCTATCTTTGTAGATGCTGTTAAAGGGATTTCTTTTAATGACGCAAAACAAATATTGCTAGGTGATCAACGTGCTGCCACTTCTTATCTTGAAAATGCAACACAACAAGCGTTGTATGCAAAATTCAGTCCTATTATTAATAATAAATTAGGTGAAGTAGGTGCCACAGAACTGTGGTCTGGTGCAATTAATAAATATAATTCTTTACCATTAACTAGTGATGTAAATCCAGACCTTACAGATTATGTAACACAAAAAGCACTAGAAGGTGTTTACAAAATGATTGCTCAAGAAGAGATAGAAATACGTAATAAGGTGTCTTCAAGAGGTACAGATTTATTACAACGTGTATTTGCTCTACAAGATTAAATGTAACAGACTTTTTACAATCAGTTAACCTCTGAAGAAATAATATTATAGAATTTTGCCCTGCTGTTAAAGCGTTATTATGGGTTAGTTAGTAAAGGAAACCGTCTATAGAGATGGTTTCTTTTTTTTATATCAATTCTCACGCAACCATTTAAGATATATGACGTCTAGTAAATGTATGTTTCGACATCAATAAGGGGATTTTAAAAAAGGTTGTTTCAATTGAAGCAGCCTTTTTTTTGAAACTAAGCTGTTTGTGAACAAAATCACAATTGGTATATTGTTAACCGTTATTAACTTTAAATGGGGAAAACAATAGACATACTAGTTTTAATTTTGTTATCTAAATGACAAAGTAAAATGAGTGATCGTACTTTAGATCTATATAAAAAAGAACGTTTATATTGTTCTATGATTAGAAAATCTTTTGATGTTGCATTAAAAGATAGAGATCGTAGTCAGGCGATTCTTAAAAAAGCAGAATTGCTTAAAGCCGAAATTATTCAGCTTAAGCAAGCACTATTTATTTAGACCTCAACTCTCTAATATAGTCGACCGTATTTTTTAAGCGGCTACCATACCAAGAAAAATAAGTTCCGTCTACATGAAGTAATTGTGGACTTTTTAATCCTGCTTTCGCGAAAGCGTCTTCAAATTCCTTCTTATCTAAATCATTAAAAGCATAAGGCTCTGATGAGAGCATAATGACTTGAGGATTTAAATTAACAATGTTTTGAAGTGTCAATTCTGGATAGCGACTTGCACCATCCATCATGTTTTTATAACCACCACGTTCCATGATATCGTGAATAAAGGTATCACTACCAACCGTCATATATGGATCTTTCCATATCAAATAGAGTGCATTTATAGCGCTATGCGACTCTTTTTCAAAATGATTGAAGTTGATTTTGATTCTATTCACTAACGATTTAGCTTTAAAACTAGTTCCTGTCATTTTCCCTAAATCTGTAATCATTTCCATAGCATCATCTAGATTAGCTATATCTGACACGTATGTAGGTGCGATTTCTTGACAAGCTAGAACAATTTCTTGTGTGTTCTCTTCTTTATTACAAATGATAAGATCTGGTTTCACTTCCCAAATACGTGAAGCAATCACCTTTTTTGTACCACCTACCACTTTTATCTTATCAATTAATCCAGCAGGATATTCACAAAATCTAGTGATACCAACTAGATGATCTTCTAGACCTAAATCTACCAAAAGCTCTGTTTGTGAAGGTACTAAAGATACAATACGTAAAGGTCGTTGTGGCAGTTCAACAATGCGATAACATTGGTCAGTGATTGATATAAACATTAGTCAAGTGCGTTTTTAGTAACCCATAATCTATAACCGAAGATCATCATTTGCCATTTACTGGCCTTGCTTAAATCTAATCGACGTTTTGTAAAGCTGGGTAAAATGGCTTTATTAACACGGGCTAATATTTTAAAGAGCTTTTTTCTCATACTGCAAAGGTATCTTATTATCGATAAGTTCAATTCTTTAAATATAAAAAAGCCTGTCTTAATGAAAGACAGGCTTTTTAGGGCTAATTATAATTTTGATTATTGATAGGTGATCATACCATCTCTATTATTAATATGAATTATAATTTCTTCAATACCATCGCTATCGCTCACTTTATAATTGCGACCATTCATATTAAAGCTCAATTTATAAAGTTGACCTATCGAATTTCTTTTTACTGTTTTGAATTCAAAATCGATCCCTAATTTTTTCATTCTGTTCTCATAAGCTTTTAATTGAGAGTCTGGTGTATCGACATTAATATGTATTCGATCATAATAATCAATAGATAATTCTTCTGACTCCTTTCCTGGTATAGTATATAGAATCTTTACTGCATCCAATGAATGGTACTTAACCCTATTCATAATTTTATATTCACCATTGTATTTTGGCTTTGAGGCAAATCTAAACTCTCTTATTTCACTATTGCGACGGTTGTTAATTTCTTGTCTCTTTTCATCTCTGCGTTGTAATAGTTCTTGTCTTCTAGATTCCATTTGCTCTCTGTTAATGGACCTTAAAGAATCTGTTTTTATTGCTCTTCCTTGCATGATTTCTTGTCTCCTTTGTTCGACTTCCATTCTTCTATTACTGCGCACAGAATCCATTTCAACTCGTCTTTGTGTCATTAAATGACTTCTCTCTCTTACACGAGATATTTTTTTAAGATCTTTTCCATCTTTAGTAGTAATAAGTATGACACCTTCTTCACCCTTTAGGCCATATGAATCAGTTGCATCTTTACCTTTTAAAATATTCATAGAGGCAACATTGCTCATGTCCATTTCACCGTTAAAAATGGTCTGGTCAGACTCTTTACCGTTAACAATTACCAATGGTTTCACACCATGGGAATTATTCATAACGATGTAGCTACCAGAGCTTAAATTACTGTTAGGCATTTCAAACCGTGAGTAATCAATATCATCTAAGTCATTTAAATCTGGTAACTCCTGAAAATAATTACCTATAGAATCTGAATTGATATAGATTAGGGATTTTTGAATGTGTGATTCTATAGAGTCAAAATTGATATTCATAAGCTGTAAATCAATTTGACTCTGTAATGAGTCCAAATCGATGCTACTCAACTTTATAGTTTGCATGATGCTATCCACATTAATTTGCGCCAGTTGATGATACTCATCAGGTGATAGGTTCATATACTTAACATCTCCTAATTGATAAGTAGTTTGAGGTGCGTCCTCGCAATTGTTGAGTTTCCAGTTTTTATGATCTCCTTTTATAGAACCGTTAATACATATATGAGGTATTGCGGTATCATTCTTATAGGCTTGTGATATTCTGGTTCCGTCATTATCATCTAGTTCTATTTTAATAGATACCAGCTGTCCTTCTTTATATCTAAGCTTACTATATTTAAAATCAACATTATAAGATTCTTTTAAAAACTTTTTATGCTCTTCTAGAGATTCCTTTGTAGATGAAGGTGTGATTTTAATAAAAATCTTTACATCTTTAGCGTTTACTTCTCTCCATTGAAGGTTTTCATCTTGCTCTATATTTAAATCACCATAAGTCCAATCGTCACCCATTTCAACATGAACTCCATCTTTATTTACGTATAGAGTTTCACTAGAACTATCATCATTTACCCATAGCTTTTCTTTACTAGCTTTAATAAGTAAGATCTTGAAAGGCTCAGTCCCTATAGTCATGTTCTTATCCCATTTTTTACCAGGAAACTTTGTAGATATACTTAGACGTTTTAATCTATTTCTTTCATCACGTTCTTGATCACTAAATTTTACTTGATAATTTGCGTGGTCATTGATTTGTGATGCATACATTTCTAAATCTTCATCAGTAGTCTGTGCTGTGATGTCATAGATAAGCTCCTCAAAATTTTGAACAATAGAATCTGGTTTAGAATTCTTTACCTCATTGATCATATTTAGATCACTGTATTCTTTTAATGAATTTTGAACCTCTAGAGTGGGATCATTTTCTACTTCTAGATACTCTACTTCAGTAACAACGTTAAAGCTGTATAGAAAAACGACAATTACTGGTAATATTAATGCATACTTATATGCGTTCCAGCGTGCACTGGCTTCTTTTTGTAACATCATAATACGTTTTTTAATGAAAGGTGTAAAAAAATTATTGGCTAGTGATGGTTGTAAGTGAAATGCAGCACTACTTAACAAGGTACGTTCATAGCTTATACCTTTTTTGGTTTGAGTTTTCGCTTCGGCATCTGCAATGAATTCTAGGTTCTCTCCTATTTGCTTTTTCAACCACCACGCTAGCGGATTGATCCAAAAAATGGCTCTATATAAATGGCTTACTAGTACGTCAATACTATGCCATTGTCTAGCATGAACTCTCTCGTGATCTAATATGATATCTAATGCAGCACTGGGCTCTTCTTTTTCACTATAGCATATATAATGGAAGAAGCTGAATGGTGTTAGCTTTCGCGAAAGCGTGACCATTACAAATTTCCCACTCTTAACTGACTTACCTGAACGTATTAAACGATACAGCGAGTTGAGCTCTATAATCATTTTACCAATAAAAAAGGCGACAACAGCCAAGTATAGAAAACCAAATAATCGCCAGTAATCAAAAGGTTCTTGTGCCTCAACCAAAGGCTGTTCTAGCATTATTGCCATGGGCGTTGCTACCTGCCGTGGTACATATGAATATTGTTGAATGGGTTGTTCTATATAAACAGTTTGAGTGATCTCTATTAAAGGGAATAAAACAGATGCTACAATACCAGCAAATAGAAACCAACGATTTGCTTGAAAAAAAGTCAACCGACGCAATAAAAAATGATATGTAAGAACAAATATGCTCAGTGCACCAGCACATTTTAGTAAATATTCTATAATAGCTTCCATGTTATTTTTCTTTAGATTCTATCATTTCTAAAATCTCACGTAAATCTGATGCAGATATCTTTTCTTCTTTAGCAAAGAAGGAAACCATATTCTTATAACTATCATTAAAATAACGCGTCATAGCATTATTAACAAAGGTGTTGCGATAAGTCTCTTTATCAATTACAGGATAATAACGATGTGTTTTCCCAAAAGCCTCATAAGCAACATAACCTTTCTCCTCTAGTTTACGTACAATAGTAGAAACTGTGTTGTAATGATTAGTGCCCGATAATTGTGGTACGATTTCTTTAACAAACGCTTTCTTCAACTGCCAAAGCGCTTGCATGATTTCTTCTTCTTTTTGTGTGAGTTTTTCCATAATTACATTTTTATAGTACCATCGCTAAATGATATTCAAACATATAACTATTTTTATAGTTATCAAACTATAAACGTAGTTATTCAACTATTATTATAGTTTATCGCAAAAAAAATCCCGTACTATTCAACAGTACGGGATATAATAAAAAATTTTGTGAATTAGTAAGCTGTCTGCACTCTAGCTCTTTGATGTATTTCATCAATTTGAATTAATAGGACAGGTATTCCATCTTCTCCTCCAAAACTGTATAATTTATCATTAATTTTAAAAGAAATATTAGTGATAATATTTTCAGTATTACTAATGTTTTCAAGAGTCGTAAAATTAAAATTTCTACTTTCCATTTCTAGAAGAATACCTTGTACATCTATTGCTTTAGAATTTTTAGTAATCACAAATTCTTTAGTTAATTGAAAACTGACTACTGCTACCTCACTATCAAATGAGGCTGATGGGTTAAGTAAATTTCCGTCTTTATTAATAAGCATACCGTTACTGTTTTTTAAAACCAACGATAGACCATCAAATTCAAAATTAAAAACCTCGCCCTTAAGAGTGGTCGTTCCTTTTTCTGGAATATCTGACAACGATTTATTTAAAATCATAATTGTCTTACCTAAAGAATCATAGATAAAAGTTTTATCTGCAAAGGCCTTATAGGTACATTGTTCTCCAGAGAAGAACAGTGTATGATCACCTACAATGTCCTCTACACCAGTAGCATTTTGTTGCATGGCTTTTAAAACATAATCCGTGTTTTGTTTATCCTCTTCTATATAATTTTGTGAGTGATTAAAAGGTGCTTCTACTTGTGTAGTATTTTTTTCATTCTTAACAGACTCTGAAACAACTATCACAACAGGTTTTTTAGCACTATCTAATGGTGTAAATTGAGTATTTAATAAAGCCCTAGCTCTTTTAAGAGAATCTTTTCTGTGTTTCGTTTGTTGTGCAATTTCTTCTGCCTTTAACCTTTCTGCTTCTAGTTTTTCTTCTTTAATTCTTTTTAAAGAATCTTTACGTTCATTATAATCCTTATTTACTGCTTGAGAAAGTGTTGAATAGCCACCACTAGATTGATTAAGTCTTGCGCGTCTAGAATTTTCACGGGCTTTTTGAGCAGCTTGCTTTTGAGTATCTGCAACATCATCATACTCTACAGTGATATCTTCTTTTTCAAAAATATCTTTAATGCGCTGTTTGTATTGCTTCAATTTTTCTACACGAGCATTATAAATTTTTTTCTCTTTAGCTTCTTGAACAGGATCACGATATAAGATAGACGGACTATCTTCATCACAAGAACCTGCATAGCTTACTATTTTAGTAACATTATTAATGACGATACATAAATCGTCAATTTCAGAATTAGACTTAATTACAAATTTTGTAGAACGTTGCGTTTTTTCTTGAAAAGCAATTCCTAATGTCATTACCTTTCCATTACGTGCCTTATAAGAAATTAACTGTGCATTGATTTCAAAAGATTCTTTTAAAGTGTCAAAAAATAAAAAGAGATCTTCTTTACTACTACTACTATCTAATTTAAATATGGTTTGATTTACACCTTCCACATCGTCAATAGACATTGAACTAGCGTGTGCATAATTACTTGAAAATAAAACAACTGTAAAAACAGTCATTATTAATCTAGAGAACATTTTTATATTTATTAATTCAGTTTGCAAAAATACATAGTAAAAGATATTAATGATTATTCCCACGATATAGTTACTGTTAAATCCATTAAATACATAACTTTTAAGTTGAACGGTAACTATTCTTTACTCTCTGTTACATTTACTCGATTATTTCTTTCATCTATATCAATTAAAACAAACGTAACAGACTCTAATACATTGAAAACAAATGTCTCATCGTCAATTCTAAAAACCAGATCAGTCAATTGACCGCGATCATTATGTTTTAATTCTAGTAACTCTGTGTCAAACTGATATTGCTTAATTTTAATAAGAATATCTTCAACCTCATTCTTATTAAAAGAGGTTGGTATCTTAAAACTATGAGTAGGCTTAAACTCTTTATTATTAATATCTTCACTATCAACTCCAGCACCTACTACCTTACCTTTCTCGTCAATAAGTTCTCCTTGTAAATTTTTAATAATGAGTAAATTTTCTGTAAATTCATAAATAGCCTCAACACTATTAACAATGACTTTACCTTTTTGTGGTGCGTCTATGAGCTCATCTTCTATGGTTAAAATTTTATTCCCGAAAGCATCATATATAAATGTGCGTCCCATATAGACTTTAAAGCTACACTGCTCTGCATTAAAAATTAAAAACCTTGTTCAATTATTCTATTCTCAATAGCTATGTAACCTTGTTGATTTGCATTAATCATTAGTTGTTTGCGAGAAGTTGTTTGATCTAAATCTTCTCTATATCTTTCTCTCTCATCAATTAGCTCCTGTTCTGCTTTCAACAGCGCCGCTCTTCTCTTTTCTTCTTCAATGAGACGTTCTTTCTCTAATTGTGCATTAAGTTCATCTTGTAAAGCTTGTCGCTCTAGGGCGAGTCTATCTAATTCGATCTGTCTTTCTAACCGTTTTAATTCTAGAGCCTCTTTTTCTTTCTTTACTCGTTCATTTTCCGCCTTAACTTGCTCTAATCGTTCGGCTTCCAGTCTTTTACGTACTCTTATTACTTCTCTAGCACGTTCTTTTTCTTCTTCCTTTAAGCGCAGTGCTTCTTTTTTATCTTGTTCTTCTTGCAGACGTCGTTGCTCTAGTCGTTGTTGAGCAGCAAGCCGTTCCTTTTCTAATGTTTCTAACTGAAGTCGTTCTTCTTGCGCAAGAGTTTCTAGTCTAGCCGTTTCAATAGCTATTTGCTTCTTTTCCTCTTCTAGTTTTGCAATTCGCGCTGCTTCTTCTTCTTGTCTTCTAGCTAGTTGCCGTTCACTAACTTCTTTTAATTGCTGTTCTCTTTTTAATGCCCTTTCTGCTATTAATTGCTCGTTTTGAATACGTCTTTCCTCTTGTTGCGCTTCTAGTTTTGCTTTTCTAGCTAATACATCAATACGTCGTTGTTCTTGCTGTTGTTTCACTCTCAATCTGGCTGCCTCTATATCTTTCTCCGTTTTTGCCTTACGAGCTGCTATTACAGATTGAGCAGCCTGACGAGCATCAACCTCTTTTTGCTCTTCTTGTTTTTGATTTTCTTTTACTTCAACCTCAGTAGAGTCTGCTGGTTTTTGATTTGAAAATGATTCATATTGTGCAGCACTTATAGGTGTGACTGCCTTTAAAGCCACTTCACACGGCGCAAACTCAATGATGTCATTTAAAGCAGGATTGAGAGTTAAGCAAATAGTATCGATACCATTCTCATTTTGAATATGTAAAGGAAATACGGTGCCATTTTTATCTGTCAAAGTAAGATCTAGTAAAGTAATAACTCCACCATGGCGCTTATATCCATTTAATTTTGCCTTAATGCTATGATTTAAAAACAGCTCTTTAAAAAGCTCAAAGATTTCTGTTCTAGTCGAACTTTTTTCAATGCTAAAGGTTGCAATTTCTGTATTGGAGTAGATAGTATGTGCAATGGTTGCTGGTGTTTCCGCTTTCGCGAAAGCGTAGAACCCAACAAATAGCACGATCACTAACAACTTCCATTTCCCTACAAATGAAGTCATCGTCGTTTAATTTATGACTCCTAAAGTAAACAAATAATCAAAAGCAACCTTAATACTATTTTTAATTTAGAAGAATCAACAAAAATAGGCGCTAAATGACATCAAAATAATATTGCCATTTCTATAAAGCGATTAACTTTGCAAGTTCATATTTTGTAGTTATGATTAAAATTACTTTGCCAGACGGCAGTATAAAAGAAATGGAAAACGGCACCACACCTATGGATGTCGCGATGAGCATATCACAAGGACTTGCTCGCAATGTAATAAGCGCTAGTTTTAACGGCACTAAAGTAGAAACTAAAACACCTCTTACTGAAGATGGAAGTTTAGTCCTATACACCTTTAGTAATCCTGAAGGTAAAGAAGCTTTCTGGCACTCTACTTCTCACATTATGGCACAAGCTATTGAAGAGTTGTTTCCTGGTGTAAGCTTAACGATAGGTCCTGCAATAGATAATGGTTTTTACTATGATATAGATTTTAAAGAACATTCAATATCTGAAAGTGATATACCTAAAATAGAGGCTCGCATGCTAGAAATCGCACGTGGTAAACATGAGTTTACCATGCGTAGTGTTTCAAAAGCAGATGCTCTTCAATTTTACAAAGATCAAAATAACCCTTATAAGGTAGAACTGATTGAAAATCTGACAGATGGTGAGATCACTTTTTGTGATCACGATACATTTACTGATTTATGTCGTGGTGGTCATATCCCTAACACTGGAATTATAAAGGCCGTAAAAATTATGAGTATTGCTGGTGCATACTGGCGTGGAGATGAAAATAATCCACAATTAACACGTATGTACGGTACTTCTTTTCCTAAACAAAAAGATCTTAAAGAATATCTAGAATTACTAGAAGAAGCAAAAAAACGAGATCATAGAAAATTAGGTAAAGAATTACAATTATTTACCTTTTCTCAACGTGTAGGTCAAGGTTTACCATTGTGGTTACCTAAAGGTGCTGCATTGCGTGAACGATTAGAGGACTTTTTAAAGAAAGCACAAAAAAAGGCTGGATATGAAATGGTAGTGAGTCCTCATATAGGTTCTAAAGAACTCTATGTTACATCTGGTCACTATGCTAAGTATGGTGAAGACTCTTTTCAACCTATTAAGACGCCTAATGATGACGAAGAGTTTTTATTAAAACCTATGAACTGTCCACATCACTGTGAGATTTATAAAAGTTCACAATGGTCTTATAGAGATTTACCTAAACGATTTGCAGAATTCGGTACTGTATACAGATATGAACAAAGTGGTGAATTACACGGACTTACTCGAGTAAGAGGTTTTACTCAAGATGATGCGCACATTTTCTGTATGCCAGAGCAACTTGACAAAGAGTTTAAAGCAGTTATAGATTTAGTGTTATATGTATTTGGCTCTTTAGGATTTGAGAATTTTACAGCACAAGTAAGTATACGCGATCCTAAGAAACCAGAAAAATATATAGGTGACACTAAAAACTGGGAAATTGCAGAAAACGCGATTATCAGTGCAGCAAAAGATAAAGGTCTTAATTATGTAATTGAAGAAGGTGAAGCTGCCTTTTATGGTCCTAAATTAGACTTTATGGTGAAAGATGCCCTAGGTCGCAGCTGGCAATTAGGTACTATTCAAGTAGATTACAATTTACCAGAACGTTTTGACTTATGGTATAAAGGAGCTGACAATGAGTCACATAGGCCAGTAATGATCCATAGAGCACCATTTGGTAGTATGGAACGTTTTATAGCTATTTTATTAGAACACACCGGCGGAAACTTCCCATTATGGTTGATGCCAGAGCAGTGTACTATTCTGTCTCTCAGTGAGAAATATGAAAATTATGCTAAACAAGTGGCAAATTCGCTAGAAAATAACGAAATTCGCACAACGGTTGATAATCGTGCCGAGACCATGGGTAAAAAAATCCGTGAGGCTGAGATGAACAAGTTACCCTACATGTTGATTGTAGGAGAACAAGAAGAAAAAGACGGCACAATTTCTGTACGTAAACATGGAGGAGACGATTTAGGAAGTATGAGTGTTGAAACATTCAGCCAACTTATAAAAGACGAGATTGCCTCGACAATAAAAACATTTGAAGTTTAATTAAAATTATTTAGCCATAGCAATAAGAAGACGCAGAAGCCGCGGACCGGCTCGTATTATCAAAGAAGACAAGCACGCGATTAATGAGAAAATCCGCGCTAGAAAAGTACGCCTTGTAGGTGAAGGAGTTGAACCACAAGTAATCGACACACGAGATGCGCTTGCAAAAGCACGTGAAATGGAGTTAGATCTTGTAGAAATTTCACCTAACGCAGATCCGCCGGTAGCAAAAATCATGGACTACAAAAAGTTTGTCTATGAACAGAAGAAACGTGAAAAGGTGATGAAGGCCAATGCCTCTAAAGTAGTCATCAAGGAAATCCGTTTTGGACCTAATACAGATGACCACGATTACGAGTTTAAAAGAAAACACGCTGAAAAGTTCCTTAAAGAAGGCGCTAAATTGAAAGCTTATGTCTTTTTTAAAGGTCGTTCTATTATCTACAAAGATCAAGGAGAAATTCTATTATTAAGACTTGCCCGTGACTTAGAAGAACTAGGTAAAGTGGAGCAAATGCCTAAACTAGAAGGGAAACGTATGAATATGTTTCTTGCACCTAAGAAAAAGTAGGTAGATATCAATAAAAATACTATTTTTGCAGTCCTCAAAATGAGGGCTGTTTTATTTCAACGGCTTTCGTGCTGAGAATGCGAGAATTTAAAAAGGAAATTATGCCTAAAATGAAAACTAAATCTAGTGCTAAGAAGCGTTTTAAGCTTACAGGTACTGGTAAAATCAAAAGAAAACACGCTTTTAAGAGTCACATCCTTACTAAAAAAAGTAAGAAGCGTAAACTAGCTTTAACGCACGATGGACTTGTGCACAAAGCAGATGAAGACAATATCAAGTTACAATTACGTCTTAAGTAAGACCTTATTGTAAACCTTGATGGTTTATTAATTAATAACAAACCCAGTAGAAAGGCTTATCAAGAATTCTTTATGAATCGCCTCCTATTAAAAAATTAAAATTATGCCTAGAGCTAAAAACAGAGTAGCGAGCAGAGCTCGCAGAAAAAGAGTGCTTAAACAAGCCAAAGGTTACTTCGGACGTCGTAAAAACGTATGGACAGTAGCAAAAAACGCAGTAGAGAAGGCAATGTCTTACTCTTACCGTGATAGAAGAAATAAGAAAAGAACTTTCCGTGCCTTATGGATCACGCGTATCAACGCTGGTGCACGTATGCATGGAATGAGCTACTCACAGTTTATGGGAGCTGTTAAGAAGAATGATATCGAGTTAAATCGTAAAGTTCTTGCTGACTTAGCAATGAATCACCCAGAAGCTTTTGAAGCTGTAGTAAACAAAGTAAAATAAATTAGGTTTAACAACCTCTCGCAAATAAAAAATCCCATCAGCAATGATGGGATTTTTTTATTTACAATTATAGATCTTAATAACTATTATTTTTCTTCAGATATATGTTCTAGCTCTTTTATTTCTTTATTATATTTTTCTTGAGCTTTTTCATAATTACCTTTTTCTAATTGATCTTTACGCTCTTCATTTGCTGATTCTAAAGCTCCAATGTATTCCATAGTAACTTCTTTAAGTTCTTCACGCAAGTCCTCATATTTCTCAGTCAATTCTTCTAGATCTTCCATATACTCTTCACGATCTGTCTTGTAAGCAATAAGCTCTTTATATTCTTTCTGAACATCAGCAACATCTTCTCTAACTTCCTCAGTATTTACCCAAGATGGCATGGTATCATCTAACATCATAATATTAGTTCCCATTTTTGAAACTAATACTTTAGTTTGCTCTAAGCTTGCTCCTTCTAATAAATACATATGATTAGAAAGGGTATTGAAACTGGTCCAATCGCCTACTCCTACAACACCTTCGTCTTTTAAATCATCTGCGATACCGTTAACATTGGTAATTGTCCCTTTATTAACGCCCGGTAATGGCTCATAGGTTTGAGCATTTACCGCATTTAATGATAACAATCCTGCTACAGCTATTGTACTTAAAATTCTCTTCTTCATTGGTCTAAATCTTTATATTAGTTATACTTAATTATTATAACACAAAGATAAATTTGACTATGTAACCAATGAAAACTATTAAATTAAGATTTATACAAAAAAAACGTTGCTTTTAACAAAATGAGCTACAATATTAACGTAATCAACCTCTTTTACTACAAAAAACTTAAAATAAGCTGTCTTTTTTAAAAAATCGTTTAATTAATATGATAAATACCACCTATATTTAAATTGATGAAATTACCTGCACTTAATTGAGAACTCAAATCCCAATTATTAAAATGATAAGTAGCACCTACATCCACTTTGTAGCTATCTTGTGTTTCACTTAAAACCTCTAGCACTTGATTTAAAGTTTGCAGAAAAATGCCATCGTCTCCACTTAACTCATAATCTATCCAGCTACGATTATAAGCAACACCTGAACTAAAAGTCCAGTCCTTATAATTTTTACTTGCTATTATCTGAAATAATATAGCATGTGCGTCAACTAAAGACCCATCGATAACTGCTAGCGGCGGAAAATTATCATCAGATCGTAATTCATATGGATTGAATGATAGATTTAAGTCAAATAAAGAATAACTGGTTAAAAACGCCAACTCAACAGGACGATCACCCTTGAAAAAATATTGTGATAAATTATGTTTTACTCCAATTCCATAAATTGCATAATCAGATTTATCTATCTTTATATTAGGTGAATATCTTAATAGAAGCTCTGTTTCCTGCCACAACCCTACTCCTACTTGTAAAAATGGGTAGGCTAGAAATCCTGTATCGATACCTTCAAAAGCCTGAAATTCGTACTCTTCACCATCAATTGTAAAATCAAAAAAGGTACGTTGTTCACCTCCTAACGTAGTAGGTATGGTAGTAGACTCATCACCTCGTATCGTTAAATTTAATAAGTCATCGTTATTGATATCAAAATTCTTTTTGCTTGATGGAAAGACTAAAGCATTAGCATGTAATGCAATGGTGACCTTATACTTATCTAAAGAATTTGCACTATGATACCAACCAGCACTAGATTGCATCACAGAAGCTTCAGCCGCTGGCTGAACATACCGGTCAGAAATTAGAAGCAAATCGGTAAGTACGTTTCCCAAATCCTCATTTTGAGATTTAGAAAATTCCGCTTTCGCGAAAGCGAAAACACAACAAAGAATAGTAACTTTAAAATTCATAAGGCTGGCAATAAGTCGGTGAAAATAAATAAAAACAAATTATGATAGTTTCAACAACTGATTTTATACCAGGAAAAGAAATAGAAGCCATTCTAGGAGTTGCTAGAGGCAGCACTGTTAGAGCAAGAAATGTAGGGAGCGATATTTTTGCGGGTTTAAAAAATCTAGTAGGAGGAGAAATTGATGAGTATACAAAATTACAAGCACATAGTAGAGATCAAGCCATGCAACGTATGGTAGACGATGCTAGAAGACTGGGCGCAGACGCTATTATTAACGTAAGACTTACTTCTTCAATGGTAATGCAAGGTGCAAGCGAAATCCTAGCCTACGGGACCGCGGTTAAAATAAAATAAGATGACAGCACTACTTATTATGTTAGTTTATTTAATAGGAATAGCAGCCTGTGCAGGAATTGTTATTTATTTAATCATTAAGCGAATTGAAAAGAAAGGAAATGAAGGTTTTGAAGAACGTGACTGGTAAATTATAATAGTATAGAGAGCTATCATTTAATAAACCTATTTTTGCATTTTAAAACTTGCAATCGTGCGCATAGATATCGTTACCGTTTTACCAGAATTAATTAAAAGTCCATTTGAAGCTTCTATTCTTAAAAGAGCTATTGAAAAAGGACTTGTAGAAGTGCATATGCACGATTTAAGAAAGTATGGTCTCAATAAATACAATCAGGTTGATGATTACCAATATGGTGGTGGCGCAGGTATGGTGATGATGATTGAGCCATTAGATAAAATAATTACAGATTTAAAAAGTGAACGTGAATATGATGAAATTATATACATGACACCTGATGGTGAAACTCTTAATCAAGGAATAGCAAATCACATATCACTTAAAGAAAATTTGATGATCATTTGCGGTCATTATAAAGGTATAGACCAGAGAGTGCGAGATATGTTTATCACTAAGGAGATTTCAATAGGTGATTATGTATTAAGTGGAGGCGAATTAGGTGCTGCAGTTTTATGTGATTCTATCATCAGATTAATTCCTGGCGTGATTAGTGATGAGACTAGTGCATTAACAGATAGTTTTCAAGATGGCCTTCTTGCTCCACCAGTATACACACGACCGGCAGAATATAAAGGCCATAAAGTTCCTGAAATTTTATTGAGTGGAAATTTACCAGCTATAGATCAATGGAGAGAAGACCAAGCTATACAACGCACCAAGGATAGACGACCAGATCTTTTAAGCGATCTTTAACGTTTATAATTGATTGAAATGTTGTAACTTTACTTTAATATGTAGACAAACATGAAACAATTTTTACTTTTTTTACTTTTAATAATCTTTACTAGTCCTGCTTTAACAGCAGCGACTCCGGTAGAAGATATTGTTGTTTCAAATACATTTAATATTGATATTGAAGATGAGTTTACACTTTTAACTAACCCGATTAAAAATGGCGTTCTTAAATTAAGAGTAAATCGCACTAGCACTAAAAGTGTAGGTATAACAATCATTAATTCTTTAGGAGAGCAAGTTTACAATGCAAAGAGTGGCTTGAATAAATCTGTTATTGATTTTGATGTATCTAAGCTAGCAGCCGGTATCTATTTCTTACGCATACAAAGTGATACTTATAGCACTGTAAAGAAACTTATCATTCAATAATTCAACAATTCTATCAAGACTTATTATTTTTCTTTAAAAACATTTGTTACAGTTAAAGAAGTTTGTATTTTTGCGGCTCGTAAAAATTAACCTCTGACGATATTCGTGAATGTTAGTCTTTACTTAAACAAATTAATTCCCATTCAACATGGAACATTTAGTAAAATTCGTACAAGACGAATTCATTGAAAAGAAAGATTTCCCTAAGTTTGGTGCTGGTGATACAATCACTGTGTACTACGAGATTAAAGAAGGTGAAAAAAGCCGTACACAGTTTTTCCGTGGAGTTGTTATCCAGGTGAGAGGAACAGGTGCTACAAAAACTTTTACAATAAGAAAAATGAGTGGTAACATAGGTGTAGAGCGTATCTTCCCTATCAACCTTCCAGCAATTCAGAAAATTGAATTGAACAAAGCCGGAGCTGTACGTAGAAAGCGTATCTACTATTTCCGTGAACTTACTGGTAAGAAAGCACGTATCAAAGAAGCTCGTAGAAAATAGTCTACTAGATCTTATTTATATTAAAAAAAGCTGTCCAATGGGCAGCTTTTTTTTGTTAGTCTTAATCAATACTGTATACTTCATCTTTTATCCATATTGAGTGATGCTTAAAAAATCTCTTGACTTAGTGATGAAAAAGAAATATTTAACAACTAAGCTTATGATAATAAGGTTTTAAATAAGCTTGCTAAATATTATATTTGCGAGACTACTCAATTAAGATAATTTGAGAAAATAATACTAATTAAAAATCATAATAAATGTCCAAGACTCCTACTATAATTTACACTAAAACTGATGAGGCACCAGCACTTGCTACCGCTTCCTTTTTACCTATTGTAAAAAAATTCATTGCACCCGCTGGAATTAACATAGAGACTAAGGACATTTCTCTAGCTGCACGTATTCTAGCAGTTTTTTCAGATCGATTAGATACTAATCAACAAGAAGAAAATGCTCTTGCAGAATTAGGAGAATTAGTTAAAAACCCAGAGGCAAACGTTATCAAATTACCTAACATAAGCGCCTCAGTGCCACAACTTAATGATGCTATTGAAGAGTTGCAGGCAAAAGGTTATAACTTACCTGATTATCCAGAGGATCCTCAAACCGATGAGGAAAAGGATTACAAACAACGTTATGATAAAATAAAAGGTAGTGCTGTTAATCCAGTTTTAAGAGAAGGAAACTCTGATCGTAGAGCTCCTAAACCTGTTAAAATGTATGCACGCAATAATCCACATAGCATGGGTGCATGGAGTAAAGATTCAAAATCGCATGTAGCCACAATGGATCATGGTGACTTTGCTCATAACGAGAAAAGTTTTACTGCTACTAAAGACACTTCAGTAACTATTCAACTTATTGATAAAGCTGATAGAACTCATATACTTAAAAAAGACCTTGCCTTATTAAAAGGTGAAATCCTAGATGCAACTTACATGAGTAAGACAGCATTACTAGAATTTTTAGAAGAGCAAATTGATGATGCTTTAGAGAAAGATGTATTATTCTCTTTACACATGAAGGCGACAATGATGAAAGTTTCTGACCCAATTATTTTCGGGCATGCCGTAGAAGTATTCTTCAAACCTCTTTTTGAAAAGTATTCTACAGTTTTCAATAAACTAGGTGTTGATGTAAATAATGGTTTTGGTGATTTACTAAGTAAATTACATGAGTTACCAGAATTAGAAAGAGAAGAGATCCAAGATGAAATACGCAACGTATTAGAATACAGACCATCACTAGCAATGGTGAATAGTGATCATGGCATTACTAATTTACATGTACCTAGTGATGTGATTATCGATGCCTCTATGCCAGCTATGATTAGAAATTCTGGCCAGATGTGGAATAAAGATGGAGAATCTCAAGACACTAAAGCTGTAATACCTGATAGCTCTTATGCAGGAATATATGCTGCTACAATAGATTTCTGTAAGGAAAATGGTGCATTTGATCCTAAAACAATGGGAACCGTCCCAAATGTAGGTCTTATGGCTCAAAAGGCTGAAGAATATGGGTCACACGATAAAACTTTTGAAATTGCATATGGTGGAACAGTTCAGGTTGTCGATGCAGATGGAACTGTTTATCTAGAACATGAAGTGGAAGCTGGAGATATATGGAGAGCCTGTCAGACTAAAGATGCTCCTATCCAGGATTGGGTAAAACTAGCTGTAACTCGTGCACGAGCTAGTCAGACACCAGCTATTTTCTGGCTAGATAAAAATCGCGCTCATGACGCACAGATCATAGAAAAAGTAAATCTTTATCTAAAAGATCATGACACTACCGGATTAGATATCACTATCGCATCACCAGTAGAAGCGACAGAACGCACCCTACGTCGCATGAAAGATGGAAAAGACACTATATCTGTTACAGGTAATGTATTGCGTGATTATAATACTGACCTCTTCCCTATTCTAGAAGTAGGAACTAGTGCTAAAATGTTATCAATCGTTCCTTTAATGAATGGCGGCGGATTATTTGAAACTGGCGCAGGTGGATCTGCCCCAAAGCACGTTCAACAATTTGAACAAGAAAATCACTTAAGATGGGATTCTTTAGGAGAGTTTCTTGCCCTTGCGGTATCTCTTGAGCATTTTGCTGTAAAGTATGATAATAAAAAAGCCCAAGTTATCGCAGATGCCCTAGACGCTGCTACTGAGAAATTCTTATTAAATCGCAAATCTCCATCACGTAAGGTGAATGAATTGGATAACCGTGGTTCTCATTACTATCTAGCATTATACTGGGCACAAGAGCTTGCTGCACAATCTACTGATGCCGAATTAGCTGCTGAGTTTGCTACAATAGCAACTTCACTTTCAGATAATGAAGCTAAAATTAATGAGGAATTAATAGCTGTTCAAGGTCAACCTATGGATATAGGTGGATATTATAAGGCAGATCCTGTAAAGGAAGAAAAGGCGATGCGCCCTAGCGCAACTTTAAATTCTATAATAGGATAAAAGAACTTTTTTCAAATTCAAAGCCCTGATTGACAAACAATCAGGGCTTTTTTTATACTTTATATTTACAGTTGAGTCTATTACTTTTACAGTTGAGCACTTTATATAATTAAACTTTTAACATGACCATCTATATTTAAAGAAAACAACACATGTTACTATACAGCAACTCCTATTATTTTTTAATGTATTTACATCTGGTCACTGTTGTACCATGTATATTTCTAGGAGCGTACTTACTTTTTTTTAGAAAAGGAAATGCTTTACACAAAGTTTTAGGGAAGATCTATATGCTTATGATGTTAATCACAGCGATTGTTTCCTTGTTTTTACCGGCGCTAGTAGGTCCTCAATTCTTAAATCACTTTGGGTGGATTCATCTATTCAGTCTGTTAACACTTTACTCTATTCCCACAGCTTTTACGGCTATACGACGAGGAAATGTGCGTAAGCATAAAATCAAAATGGTAATGCTTTACGTTGGCGCTATAATGATTGCAGGAGGCTTTACATTAGTTCCTGGTAGGTATCTGCATGGTGTGTTTTTTGGATAATTATATTATAACACGCTTTCGCGAAAGCGGAATTAAAAATATTGACCTATTCCAAAAACGAATCCATGTGTAGAACCAGGTGTAATACCTACTCCATAATCAATACGTAATATCGCATTAAAAATACGTTTATGCATGAAACGCACTCCTAATCCTGGATAAACTCGTACATTATCTGAATTAGTAAAGTCAGAAAATGAACCGCCAGGATTGCGCCACGTACCGGCATCTATAAACGCATTTCCCTGCAGTACAAACCATTCCTTATCGATGATACTGTGTCTGTACTCTGTGTTGATGACTACAGATCCTGTACCACGATCTATTAAATTTCCTACTCCACGTACATTTAAATTATTATCAACAGCAAATGGTGCAAATGGAGACTCATCATTTGTTGCTAGACCTAATGTTAATCTTGTAGCCCAGTTCCCTCGTTTTTTTATTCTTTTAAAATAAGTTAAATCATTTCTGACGATTAAAAAACTGGGTAGTGCCCTATTAGTACTTTCTACATATTGAGCATTGAACATATTTCTAAAACCTTCACTATACTGATAGTAGAAATCGATCCCATTGTATTCATAGATAAACTTTACTAAATGTTTATCGACATCAAGGTTTAATGGCGCTTGATTACTAATGGTACCTGATTTATATTCATATTTTTCTGTAAATAAACTAAAACCTAATTCTACTCTATTTTTAAGATTGAACTGGTAAAGTCCAGACAATTCAATAGAGTTGTTATTATACCTATAAAGAGCCGTGCCTTCATTAAAAAATACGGGTTCTTCTGTAGTTAGATTTTGATAGTTAACAGCGACACCTATATGTTTATTGAATAGATAAGGCGCCCGTATACCGGCACCATAAGAATCATAGATATCTCTTAAGTAATGTCCTCCTATAGAAATACCTCGACCTAAGGCATTAAATTCTGCGAGACCAAGACGATAAGCTATCTCATCGTCATTAGTAGTATAAAAATTGAAAGAAGGAATGATGGTAAAGTTTTCTTCAACACCATAGACAATTTTATAACCTTGGTCAGTTTGATGAACTTGATAATATGCATGGGCAATTCCCGCTTCTCGTTTTAGACGCAAAACATCACTTTTAAGTGTCAGACTATCTAATGATTGCCCTACCTTAAGGTCAATGAGAGAGGTTATATAACCTGTTTTAGTCCTTTTATTATCTTGTATAATAATCTCTGTGACTACCTGTGACAAGGCATACGGCGATATGAAAAGAATTAAAAATAAGGTGGTTAGTTGCGTTCTCATATTATTTTACAAATCGTAGACCTATGTTAAAGGTTTGTCCTAGTCCTGTATCATTACCTCTTATAAAATTGGTGTATAAGGATTCTATATTAAGCTCATCAGTAAGTTGGTATTTTACACCTGTCCCTATGGCTGTAAAGTCTTGTGTGAAATTATTCCCTAAATCGATACGTTGTGAATGTTGCGCAAGTGCAAGCACTGTAAACTTTGAAGATGGGAAGTAACTAAGAAACACTCCAGGAGTAAGATTTAAACTGTTATTTGCAAAGCTCTTATCTTCATCACCAAAGTTAAATTCTGAATTAAGTTCTCCAAAAATTTGCCATTTATCTCCATCAAAGGTGTAGTCATAGAAAAATCTGTTTTGCCATGTGAATCCATTTTGATCTAAAAAGACACCGTTGTTATTATTAATAGGAGCAAAATCTTCTGATTCATTATCTACAAGCGGTATGAAAAGAGAACTTTGAATAGAAAAATTATTAACTCTTGAGAAAGGTACAAATTTTACTGATGGTGCTATAGAGGTAAGACCTGATCGAGCAGTACCATACTCTCCATCAAATGAGAAAACGTCTAAAGCTGACCTGTCTGCAACGACATTACTACGCGCTTCTAGAATAAGCCCTACATTCCACCTCTTATCATTACCTATACCGGTATAAGCCTCTATGGTTGATGTAAAGAAAGTTTGTCGGTCTTCTCTTCCATTTGAAAATGTACTTCTAGTTTGGGTATATAAGTTATTGAACCACTTGATATCGTATTGACCTTTACCTATTAATTTTGAAGGTGTTAATGTTTGAATAACTGAACCTTTAGGCTCATCATTCATAATTTCTTGTGCTGTAGTCGCTAAACCCGTTATAAGGGCAAGAAGAACTAAAAATAGACGGGTTGATTTCATTGATATAGGTGTGTTTATGTTTAAATTAATTATTGTTTATTTACTTTCCAGTTATAGGTATAAAAAGACAGTTTGGCATTTTCTGGAAGAGCTTGCTTTCTATATTTTGATATGAATTCTAGTATGCTTTTTCCTGAAGCTATAAAGTCTTCTTGATACCATTCAAAGATTTGTGATACTGCTACTCTATTTTTCTTGACTTGTATAAATTCATTATTATTTAAAGCCTTAATAGTTTGTTGCTCTAGTTGCTTTTCTAATGTTACTGGACTATATACTTGATTGATTAAAGGTGGACAACCTAACGCACCACATACTAAAACAAAATGAAATCGAGCATCATGAAATGTGGCTCTAAGTTTTTTATTTTCAATATCATTTAAAGTCAGTGACTCTCCAGCTACTTTTCGCTTTATTGAATCAAAAAAACCTTTTTTATCTAATGGAGACGATAATTTATCATCTACAATACCTTTGATAACATATAAATTATATGCATTGATATAAAAGGCTTGATAATCTTGAGAGTTTGATGAATCGACTTGTGCGTTTATAATCATGTCAATTAATTTATTTAATTGAGTAGGTTCTTTTGCAATAGCGTCATAATCTACTAAACCATTTTTTACATGGGTTTGTAAAAAGACATTAGCTTCTTTATAGAATTGATCATTCCCTATACCACTAGCAGTAGTTGATAGACTTATCATTATTAAAATAGAAAGTATTGTTTTCATAATAGATTTAATATTAAATATTTATGTGACAAATTTAAATCGCGGTTTAGGCTCGTAATTTTATGATAATGCCTTTAAGGTGATATATTATTCCCTATGGAAATATGACATTTATCCCGATTTGTGATGACAAACTTATACGTCTAAGATTTCAATAAAGTTTCAAAGTGTTAACTAAAGTATCACGGTTATCTTTTTATAACTATAGTCCATAAAAAAAGCGACCCGATTGGATCGCTTTTTACAATAATTGTTTTGTAGTTATTCTATCTCTTTTTCTATAGGATGATCTTGATAACCATCTTTAAAAGTTAACGCAGTCTTATAATCGTCCTTTAAAACTTTATAAACTGTTATAATTAAAAATGCCTGACCTAATATTACCAGTGAAAATATCCATTTAAAAGTAACATTGTAAGATGATAATATGGTTATTAAGATTAAAAACGCTGTGGTGAAAATCATCCAAAGGATCGCTTTGTTATTCATACTATTTAATTTGCTTAAAATTAAATGGTTATTGCTAAAACCAGCGTTAATGTTTAATTAATTAAAAAATAAAATAAACAAAATTAATTTGGATACCATTCTAGTTGTGTTACTTGAATATCACTATTTCCAATATTTACTAATTCTTTAAACTTAACCACATCAGATTTACCATCAGTTCCTCTATAGTGATAAGGATAAACTTCAACTGGGGCAAAGTCTAGAACAGCATCTGCTGCGCTTTCCACAGTCATAGTATATGGTAGATTCATACACACAAAGGCTTTATTAATCCCTTCAAGCGCTCTCATTTCAGGAATATCTTCTGTATCTCCAGAAATATAGACTTTAAATGCATTTTTTTCAATTACATATCCGTTACCTCTTCCTTTTTCATGAAACTTAAGACGTTCTTCTGTGAGGTTATACATAGGTATTGCGGTCACTTTAAAACCATCAAAACTTGTGGATTGATCATTATGTATCACCTCAGCATCTCTTTGATCATCTTTTATTTTATCATTAACAGCCTCAGGCACGATGAGTAGAGATTCTTTATTTCGCACGCCGTTTAAGGTTTCTATGTTTAGGTGATCTCCATGTATATCTGTAATTAAGATAACATCTTCTTCAGGCATATTTTGAAAGGCTTCAATACCACCAACAGGATCTATATAAAAAACTTTATCATCCCATTTCATCACAAATGTCGCATGAGAAATCGGCATTATTTCTATGTCAGGTTGATAACTATCAGTAGAGGTTACCTCATTTTGCACTGTTGATTCTACTTCTTTGGTGGTTTCTTTTTTACAGCTTACCAGTATAGCAATAAGACTGAGCGATAGTATAATTTTTTTCATAGTCGTAATTATTTTGAAATCAAATTTCGCGAAAGCGATGACCAATACCTATGAATTAAGAAGGATTTATTACTATATGTGGTCTATTTATATAGATGTAGCAAAATTTTAACTTTAAATTAAAATTACAATTCAATTTTTAGAAAATTGATTATGAGTGAATTAATTATTTATCAAAACATTTAATTAAAACTCTTAACCTTAGAGTAACGAGCAAGTCCATATAGATTACAAACGCTTAAAGATTCATTGATTTTGATATTTAAACATTGCTGGATGGGACGTTTACTTTTGCCGCAACTAAAAAAATCATAACTTATGAAAACAAAATATTTACTCTTTTCTGCATCGTTACTTTCCCTATTAGTAAGTTGTAACAATGACGATGATAATCCGACAACTGGTTCACAAGGAAAAGAAATTGTGTTGCAAGCTCACTCTAGCACACCTAATTTTTTAAAGACCACATCCTCTTTTAATAATGTGAGCGTCTACCCTATTCTCTCCAGTGCTGATCAATTGCCAGACACTCCTAACTTTGTATACGGTTCAATGGCAGATGGTGCTGGATTAATGTACAATCAACAGGATGACAATTTTATGTTGATTAATAATATAGAAGCAGACTATTCAATAGCTCGCATCACATTAGACAAGACGTTTAAACCTGTTGCAGGAGAATATATTCTTAATTCAGATGCTACTGCTGCTACAGCACAATGTTCAGGTTCTTTAATTACACCAGAAGAGCATGGATTTGGTCCTTTATATTTATCTGGTGGTGAATGGGGTGGCGCATCAAAGGGTGTTTTTGTGACCGAACCTTTTAAGCCTAGCTCTTCTCGTACTACTCCAGAGATTCTAACAGCAATGGGACAATGGAGTACAGAAAATGCTGTCGCTATAGGTAAGGATGCTTATGATGATAAAACAGTTGTTTTTATAGGTGATGACCATTCAGATAACAGCATTCCATCAGGTCAACTTGGGATGTATGTAGGTGATCGTGGTGATTTGTATAGTGGTAAACTATATGGATTAAAAGTAAACACTAGCGGTATCAACTTTGAAGTAGATATGGTAGAAGGACAAACATATGATGCAGAATTTGTTGAACTGAATCAAAGAAATATCGATTTACTAGATGCTGAAGCTAAACAGAAAGGCGTTATGGGATTCTCTAGATTAGAAGACATCGACTGGAGAAGAGGTAGCGACGACAATCAAAGAGAAATATATTTTGCAGTTACAGGACGCCTTAAAGCAGATCTAGTAGGTAAAGGATCTCTTTATGGTAGAATTTATAAAGTAGAGCTTAATGAAAACGATCCTACAGGTCCTGCAAAAATTACTTGTGTATTAGATGGTGATAAGCAAGGCGGAAAAGCATGGGGTTTTCATAGTCCTGACAACATTTTAGTAACAGAAAACTATGCTTATATCCAAGAGGATCCTAATGGATACTTTGATGATGCTGCAAGAACACACTATGCTAGATTATATCAATACAATTTAAATACTGGCGAATTAAAAACGGTGTTAGAATGTGATCAAGTAGCTGCAGCTGCAGCAGGAATAGGTACTGAAAACAGCATCTGGGAAATCACCGGTATGATTGATATATCAGAAACTATAGGTGTGGACAATACCTTTTTAGTTATGACTCAAAATCACGGATGGGAACCTGCAGACGGTAGTGCTTTCACAGATCCAACTGCGGTATCTGATGTCGCTTCTAGCCGTAAAGAAGGTAGTATGATGTATGTGATTTCAGGATTAGAAAGATAATATGGAAGAACTTAAAATATTTTTAAATAAGACCTGTATCATAGCAGGTCTTATTTTTTTAATGACATCCTGTAAACAAGAAAACGATTATAAGATAAGTAAGCCTATTAATCAAAATCAAGTATTACAAGATATTTACATCAATGACATTAGTGAGTGTATAGAATATACAACACAACTATCTAGTACAACTGAAAGGGATTCACTAGAATTTTATTTCATAAAAGCGAGAAACTCCTTTAAAAAAGTTGAGCCTATATTATCGTTTCACGATATCAATAACTATAATTTTTTAAACGCTCCCAATATTCTAAAAGTAGAAGAAGAAGACCTCACAGATATTAAAATTAATAATCCGCAGAGTTTTCAAACTCTTGAAGAATTAATATTTACGGATCAACTTGATATCGACTCCATTCACAAAACCTCTACTATAATTGCATCTCGATTAGAATTATTAAGTAAAAACTCAGATTTAAGTCACTACCAGCCATACCATATTTTATGGATAGTACGTAAACAAATAATACGTACCGCTACAACTGGCGTCACTGGTTTTGACTCACCAGTTTTAGAGAATAGTCTTGAAGATGCTGTTATCGCTCTTGCGAAAACCGAACAAATACTATCTCTTTACTCTTCACAGTTTAAGGATTCAACATTAAAAGACCGCTGGAAAACTCATTTTCTAAAAGCCCGTTCTTTTTTAAAATCAACAGATTTTAATCATTTTAATAGATATGAATTTATTACTGAGCATGTCGATCCTTTTCTCAAATTATGGAATAGTACAGTTACAGAATGGAATGTAGAATTCCCTATTGAACTTGCAATAATAAATGAGGCTAGCAGTCTTTTTTCTAAGGAGACCTTATCATTAGATTATTTTGCTAAAACAGGTGAACTAAATTTAAATAATAGTAAAGTGGCCTTAGGTAAACGATTATTTAATGATTCAAATTTATCTACCAGCAAATCAATAAGCTGTGCGACATGTCATATGGAGCAATTAGCTTTTACAGATGGTATTTCAAAACCAAAAGGGCTAACTCGCAATAGCCCTACATTAACTTACAGTGCATATCAACAAGGTTTTTTTTATGATAAAAGAGCAGGTAGTCTAGAAGGTCAAATAGTATCTGTTATTAATAACAGTAATGAATTTCATTCTGATCTTAAAAGTTTTACAAAAGCCATTGAATCAGATTCTAGTTATGTAAATCAATTTAAAAAAGCTTATGCTACAAACATAAATCAACAAACCGTCAGAAAAGCTATTGCAGATTATGTGAGAACACTAAATGATTGGGATTCTAAATGGGATAAAAATATTAGAGATGAACAAAATGATTTAACCGCTTCAGAAATCAATGGATTCAATCTATTTAATGGAAAAGCAAAATGTGCCACTTGTCATTTTGCACCGGTTTTTAATGGTACCGTGCCACCAGATTATATGGATACAGAAATGGAGCATTTAGGTATTCCTGAGACAGCTGTAATTACTAATGGCCATATAGATCCTGACTTGGGAAGGTATGACGTTTTTAAAACAGAGAATAGAAAGTACTTTTTTAAAACACCAACCATACGTAATATTGAACTAACAGCTCCATATATGCATAATGGTGTGTATCAAACTTTAGAAGAGGTTGTCGATTTTTATAATCGTGGTGGTGGTTATGGAATCGGTATTATTGATCAAGAATATCAAACTCTACCTACTGAACCATTAAATCTTACACAAGATGAGATGAATGACATCATTAACTTTATGAAGACGCTCACTGATTCTAGATTTATTGACTAAAATATTAAAGGTATTATGGCAAATCGTTTACCAAGTTAGCCAGTGCTTTACCTACCTGATTAGGGTAACCGTAAATAGGAGCTGCTTCGCAAATATGGATATATCGAGGCATCTCATCGCTTACTTCTAGTATTTCCTTAACCGTTTTGCGCAATCTTTCTATTGAAAACCCAATAGGAGATTGTGCACTAGACGGAAAATTAGCAACAACATCCATATCTATTTCAAGTCCGTAATTAGTAGAATCTATATGATCTATGGCAAGTTGAACACCTTCAGCTATATTAGTATAATCATACTGGTATGCAATGTAAGAAAGCCTTAGATCATCATGTAAAATTTTTCGCATCGATTTACTCAAGTAATTCTCCTGTAATCCTATCATAAAATAATTACGCAAATAGCCTTTTTCTAATGCATGAGAAAAGCCATTACCGCTGTGTCTTCCATTAGCAACTCTTAAATCGGTATGTGCGTCAATGTTAATGACATCTATACCATTAAAAGCTTTTAATATAGGATAACAATTATTGTGTCCACCACCTATTAAAATAGGTAGTTTCCCTAAGTCTTTTATTTCTTTTACAATAGTAGAGACACGTTGATCTATCATTTGAACTGCCTCACTTAGTTGTATTCTTTCCTTGTGACTATTTGCATTAAGTGTTTGACACTCATCCATTAAATCATTTAATACAACATGACCTAAAACACAAAAACGACTTGAATCATTATCTGAATGATGTTGCAAATTGAGGAAAGAAGATAAAAAAGCATCCCATGCCTGTGAAGCTCCTGCCCTACCTAAGTTAGCTCGCACACCTATATCTTCTGGAATTCCTATAATAACGTAATCTGATGGAGATTCCTTTAACTCAGCTAGACTGGTACAACTATCTACAGCTTGTGCAAATGTGGTTGAATCATCTTCTGACTCAACACCAGTAAAATCATTAATAGAAGCCCTATTACCATTAAAAGAAAGAAGTTCTTCTCTCGTTGCAAAGTGAAAATAATTCATCATAACTGTACTTTAATTAATTCTCCATGGTGGATTAAGTCTATTCTCGCCAGCATAATAAAGAATGATTAAATTTCCATCCATATCCTTTAATCTAGCTTCTCTCCATAACCACGGTTGATTTTTAGGTTTCATATAAAACTCAACATCTAATTCAATAAGACTTTCCATTTTCTGGTCCAGGTCTTCACATTCAAAATAAACATAAATACCTTCACCTTGAGGCAATTCATCTGTTTGATGAATAGAAAAAGTTGACTTACCATCTGGACATTCAAATCTTGCATAATGTGGTAAAGACTTAACAATAAGTTTTAATCCTAACTTTTCATAAAAAGGAATAGATCTTTCTAAATCTAACGACGGAACAGTGACCTGATTTAAATTCATCTTTAATCCTGTATGTGATGTCCATTTACTAATACCTTATCTATAATTGAGTGACCAAAATGATAAGGAACAGCAGCCATCGAATCTATATCTTTAAAAAATAATAAATGAGCTTTTTTACCTCTAGTGATACTACCTACCTCATATTGTAATCCCATTGCATGTGCTGCATTAACAGTCATTGCATTAAATGCTCGTTGAGGCGTCATTTTCATTTTTATACAAGCAAGAGAAAACACAAAATTCATGTTCCCAGATGGTGTACTACCTGGATTATAATCTGTTGCCAGCGCGACCGCTATATTTTTATCAATCATCTCATTAACCGGTGCATAATCCAGCCCTAAGAAAAAAGAACAACTAGGCAATGCTGTCGCAATCGTATTAGCATCAGCAAGCGATTCATAATCTGCAGTCGTCATTACTTCTAGATGGTCTACACTTACCGCACCAGCTTTAACAGCAGCGTCTATCGCTCCTAACGCATTAAATTGATTCACATGTACTTTAGCCTTCAATCCATATGCACTACCAGTTTCAATGATTCGTAGCATTTCATCGACTGTAAAATAATTTTTCTCACAAAAGACATCAATATAATCGGCTAGATTTTCTTCACCTATCACAGGTAACATTTCATTAACGATCAAATCTAGATATCCATTTCTGTCATCCTTAAATGCCAGAGGTATGGCGTGAGCTCCTAAAAACGTTGCTTTAATAGGAATGTAATTTTCACTTTTTAACCGTTTTATGACGCGCAATATTTTAATCTCACTTTCCACACTTAGACCGTAACCACTTTTAATTTCTATAGCTGTAGTTCCCATAGCTATCAATTGCTTGAGACGGTCTTGAGCTTGAAGATAAAGATCATCCTCACTCATATCTGCCAGTTTTGCCGCACTATTCAAGATACCACCACCACGTGCAGCAATTTCTTCATAAGATAGTCCATGAATACGATCTTCAAACTCTTTCTCACGAGTCGCAGCAAATACTAGATGTGTATGAGAATCCACATAACCAGGCGCGATAATTTGATTTTCACAATTATATACCTCTTCTGCGGGATGAGGATGCAAATCATCCATCGATCCATAGTCTACAATACGACCATCTTCTACATATAAATAAGCATTTTTTATAGATGGTAGCTCATCCATTGCTGTACCTCTTAAAGGCTCATTAGTGTGCTCTCGCACTTGAACCAGTTCTTTGATATAAGTAAATAATATAGACATAGTGTGAAGATAGTATTTTTAATAAGCCCTTTAAAACCTATGTACAAAGGTGATAAAACTTGACATAATCTTAACACAATTATTCGGTAACTTGGACTGCTTAAAAAAATGAATATGAGCTCAAAAAAAAGACTCGTTAATACACTTTGTGTACACGCAGGAAATTTAGAAGATGAAAAGTATGGTGGTGCTACCTCACCTATTTATACATCAACTGCTTATGATTATCGTGGCGAAGGCACAAATCTATATCCACGATACTTTAATACACCTAATCAGGTTGCCCTAGCCCAAAAAATTGCTGCACTAGAAAACTGTGAAGCTGGACTTATCTTCGGCAGTGGTATGGCAGCCATTAGTGCTATTTTTATGGCGTTCTTAAAAACGGGCGATCACGTTATTTTACAACGTGCCATCTATGGTGGCACCTCTCATTTTGTAGATGCCGAGTTTACGAATCTGGGAATTGAATATTCGTTTGTTGAACAAGTCAATAGTGAATCACTTAAAGCCCATCTTAAAGAAAATACTAAGATGATTTATATTGAAACTCCTAGCAATCCACTATTAGAAGTAGTAGATATGACTGTGGTTTCCGCTTTCGCGAAAGCGAACTCTCTAATAAGCGTTATCGATAATACATTTGCTTCACCTATCAACCAGAATCCTGCAGATTTTGGCATCGATATCATTATTCATAGTGCGACAAAATATCTAGGTGGTCATAGCGATATTTGTGCTGGTACCGTGAGTAGTTCTCAAAAACACATGGATCAAATATGGAAAACCGCCAAAAATTATGGAGGTAGCCTAAGTGATCAAACCGTATGGTTGTTAGAACGCAGTATAAAAACACTAGGTCTAAGAGTTAAGAGACAAACTCGCAACGCAAAAAAACTAGCTCGCTTTCTAGAGAAACATCCATCTATTAAAAGAGTTAATTATCCTGGTTTAAAATCGCATCCAGATCACAAAATTGCCAAAGCACAAATGCATGGATATGGTGGTATGATGTCATTTGAATTTAAAGAATCTATTAACCATAGTCGTTTTTTAGAAGAATTACAGGTTATTAAGGTAGCGTTGAGTCTAGCTGGTGTAGAAAGTACCATTCTTGCTCCTACAGAGACATCACATTCATTATTAACACCACAACAACGCAAGGATCAAGGAATTACAGATCAGTTATTACGCTTCTCTGTAGGTATTGAAGAAGTAAGTAGCCTTATAGAGGATATAGAACGCGCCATGGAGAAAAGCCGTAAAATTGCAAAATGATGAATAATTTAAAACTCGACATACTCGCTATAGGCGCACATCCTGATGATGTAGAATTGAGCTGTGCAGGCGTTCTAGCAAAAGAAGCCGCAAACGGTAAGATTACAGGAATACTGGATCTCACACGTGGTGAATTAGGCACACGTGGTACTGCAGACATACGTGATCAAGAAGCTGCTGCAGCAGCAAAGATATTAGGTGTATCTGTGCGAGAAAACCTAGGTTTCAGAGATGGATTTTTTGTAAATGACGAACAGCACCAGTTAGAGATTATTAAAATCATAAGAAAGTACAAACCTGAAATAGTGTTGTGTAACGCCATTTATGATCGCCATCCAGATCATGGAATGGGATCTGAAGTTACAAGTAAGAGCTGTTTTTTATCTGGATTGCGTAAAATTGAAACAAAATTAGATGGGCAACTACAAGAAGCCTGGAGACCTAAACACGTCTATCATTACATACAATGGCAAGATATGGAGCCAGACATTCTTATAGACATAACTGGTTATCTAGACACTAAAATAAAATCTGTAGCAGCTTATAGCTCACAGTTTTACGACCCTAATTCTAAAGAACCTGAGACACCTATTAGCAATAAAAATTTCTTTGATTCAATTAAATATAGAGCTGCAAATTTAGGTCGTTATTTAGGCACAGAACACGCCGAAGGATTTAAGTCAGAACGCTATCCAGGAGTAAATAGCATATTTGATCTAAAATAATTTTTATAAATTGTTTTGAATATTCAGAAATGTATTAAATTTGCATCCGCTTAACGGCGCAGTGGTTGAATTCTTGAGATCCACTTTAATAAAACTCACATTGATATGGTGGTTGTAGCTCAGTTGGTTAGAGCGCTGGTTTGTGGTGCCGGAAGTCGCGGGTTCGAATCCCGTCTTCCACCCTTAAAAGGTCTTAGTTTTACTAAGACCTTTTTTTATGCCTTAATTTTTAATAGTGAAGTACTGATGCGATCTTATAATCTTTAATTTTTTCGCGCCCATTAATAAAGTCTAGTTCTATAACAAAGTTAAAACCTTCTACTTTCCCACCAGCTTTTTGAATGATTTGAGCCGCGGCTATTGCTGTTCCTCCTGTTGCTAGCACATCATCATGTATTAAGACACAATCACCAGGTGAAATTGCATTTTCCTGTAGCTCTAGTGTATCTGTGCCATATTCTAGCTCATACTCTTGTGAAATAATGGCTCCAGGCAATTTACCAGGTTTACGCAACATCACAAATTTTGCGTTGAGAGCATCTGCTAGTAGCATTCCAAAAAGAAAACCTCTTGATTCAATACCTACAACCACATCAATAGTTTGACCTCTAAAGTCTCTAACAAGTAATTCTGTGGTGATTGATCTCGCTTTCGCGGAAGCGAGTAATGGAGAAATATCCTTAAAAATAATTCCTTCTTTAGGAAAATCTGGGATGTCGTGTATGTGGGATTCTATAAATTCATTATTCATTTTCTAAAAGTAAGAAGTTCCTTTTATTTTATCTTTAAATTTGAGTCAAACATTTCACTATGAGAATTCTTTTTATCACCATACTGCTTTCCTCATTTCTAGTCCATAGTCAGGATTTAAAAACAGCATCTACTATTAATGAAGTTACCTTATACTTACAAGGTGCTCGTATAGAACGTACTGCTAGTATAGAATTGAAAAAAGGAACCCATGAGATTAAATTAAGTGATTTATCACCTGATATTGATGAGGCCAGTATTAATATTACAGATCTAGATGGAATGAGACTTAACGGACTTTCTTACAGCGTTACTGCATTAGAAAAGAAAGAAACCAGCAATAATATTAAAGCACTAGATACTCAAATTGCAGAGGTAAAAGATGCGATAGGTAAGTTAAATGCACTCAATAGCGGTCTGGACCAAGAGAGATTATTATTAGAGAGCAATCGCAGTCTTAACAGTAAAGATACCGGATTGAGCCTTGCACAGATTAAAGAATTTGGTTCTTATTACCGTATTAGATTTGCTGCAATTATTAATGAGCGTAATGCAAATAATGAGGCTATTACTAAAGCGAGCGAGCAACTGAATAAGTTGAATATCGAAAAACAGAAGCTTAATCCTGAGGCTAATGAACGTCGAGGAACGATAACATTAAAAGTCATCACACCATCAACACGTCGTTACTCGATTAATTTTAGTTATAATGTATATAGCGCTGGATGGGTACCTATCTATGATATCACGGCACAAGGTAATGATGACAAAATAAACCTCGCTTTTAAAGCCCAAGCTTATCAAGCTACTGGTACAGACTGGAAAAATGTAAAATTAAAGATATCAACTGGTGATCCACAGATGGATAACCAGATGCCCCAATTGGAGACAAAACGTCTAGGTTTTGTAAGTAGGAACTACAACGCAAGAGCAACGGGTAGAAGTAATAAACGATATAACCCATTAGTTAAAACTATAAATGGTAAAGTGACCGATGGATCTGGCGAACCTGTACTGGGAGCAACGGTATTAATTAAAGGAACTTCTATAGCAACGACTACAGATTTTGATGGTAATTATAGTATCAATGCAGAGGATGGCGAAGTACTAGTGATTAGTTTTGCCGGTTATTCACCTCAAGAAACACCTATATATGCTTCCAACATTAATGTAACTATGGAAGAATCATTAGATGCAGTTGTAATTTCAGCCTATCGTACTGTAAAGAAAAGTAGATTTGATTATGATGCTGAAGAAGTTGAAGTAGATGATTATGTGCCAGCTGTAGTTGAAGATATTGAAGAGAATATAGCATCGCGCACCTTTAATTTATCACAGCTTTACTCAATACCTAGTACGGGAGAATCTACAGATATAGAAATATCAAATAATAATGTTGATGCTGCATATGCTTATTATGCTGCTCCTGTAATTAATGAAAATGTATTTCTGACCGCTACTCTTTCTAATTGGGAATCATTGAATTTAATACCTGGAGAGGCAAATGTTTATTTTGAGGATGCATTTATAGGTAAAGTATATTTTGACACCGATACCACAAAAGAAGAATTGGTAGTAGGATTAGGTGTTGATCCACAGATAAGTGTTAAGCGAGAAGATAAACGAGATTTCAAAGCAAAATCTTTCTTTGGTAACAATCGCATTGTTTCTAAAAATTATGAAATCACATTAAAAAACAATCGTAATAAAACAGTTATGGTTAAACTGCAAGATCGTGTACCGATAAGTGGTAATAGTGAGATCAAAGTTGATGAAGTAGAAACAGGAACGGCACAAGTCGATAAAGAAACTCAAATTTTAACTTGGGAAATCGACCTAGGTAGTGGTAGTCAGGTTCAAGAGCATTTTTCTTATCGAGTTAAGTATCCTAAAAGGAGGCGAATAAATCTAGAGTAAAATTTAATTGAATTATTATTGATTCTGCTTTGTGGCAATTAAACAAATAATGTATATTTGCAGCCGCTAAGGCGTTAAGCTGGATGTGATACTAGGCCTCGTGGCGCAACTGAATAGCGCACTTGATTACGGCTCAAGAGGTTACAGGTTTGAATCCTGTCGAGGTCACTAGATATAACAAGGGTTTCAAGAAATTGAAACCCTTTTTTATGCTCTAAACTTAAAACTTTATTAAAAAATGGGATTATCACAAATTGTAATAATCCCATTTTTAAAGCTTGCTATTATTGCTTTAGAAGCATATTTCTATCAAGTTACCTCCATCCACCTCCTAAGGCTTCATATAAATTAACGACTGCTACTAATTGCTGTAATTTAGTATCAATAATATTTAACTCTGCTGTTAATGCACTTTCTCTGGCTGTAAGTAAATCAAGATAGTTTGCATAGCCGTTTTTTAATAATTCTTCAGAATTACTTTCGGCTTTACGTAGCGCCTCTACTTCATTCACTCTAAACTCATATTTTTTAGTTTCTGATTCATAGCTAAACAATGCATTTGACACTTCATTACCGGCGATCAACAATGTTTTTTTAAACTCTAAAAGTGATTGTTCTTGTTGAGCAAGAGCAACTTCTTTTTGCGTTTTAAGCTTTCGCTTATTTAAAATTGGCTGGGTTAATCCACCTACTAAATTTGCGAATAGAGAGTTAACACTCAATAATTCATCTAATTGTAAACTCTGTAAACCTCCAGAAGCCGTAAGTGTTAACGATGGATATAAGCTACTATTAGCTACATTGGTCAACTCAAACGAATTTATTAAACCATATTCTGCTGCCATTACATCTGGTCTATTGCGCAATAAAGTAGAAGGAAAACCTAATTTAATGTTTTCTTCTATCACCTGGCTTTCTAATGTTGATCTATCAAAATTTTGTGGTCCCTTACCTAACAAAATACTCAAGGTATTTTCAGTTTTAAAAATAGCTGTCTCAATATCCACCTGTAAAGCTCTAGCATTATTAAACTGAGCCACATTTTGATCAACGGCTACTTGAGTTACCTGTCCTGCATCTTTTAACGCCTTAATGGTTTCTACACCACTTTGCCTTGTATCAATGGTTTGTTTTGTAATTTCTAACTGTGCATCTAATGCTAACAAATTATAATATGCACTTGCTATACTAGAAATAAGCTGAGTCTTCACTGCTTGATGACCTGCTACACTTTGTAAATATGCTGCTTGTGTGGCTCGATTATTACTGCTTATTTTACCCCAAATATCTGCTTCCCATGATAAATTTGCTGTAATGTCGTAGGTGTTTAGTCCACCACTAAAAATAGAACCAAACTGGCTATTTTCTGAAAATTCCTGACGAGTATAATTGGGTCCAACATTTAAAGTAGGTTGAAATCCTGCTTTTCCTTGTTTTGCATAAGCTTGTGCCGCATTCATTTGTTGAATTGCTATTCGAACGTCCATGTTATTTTTTAAACCTTCTTCAATATAACTTTGAAGAACGGAATCTTTAAACATTGTTTTCCAAGATAAGTCTGCCATAGACAAACTATCTAAAGGCAAGTTATCTGTTCTATAAAGCTCTTGCGTCACTTCAGGTAGATCTGGTCTCACATAATCTTGAGCTACAAAACAACTTTGTAGTGTTAATGCTACAACTAATATTAATGCGCCTTTACTAAAGTTTCTGTGTTTTATTATTGACTTCATTGTTTTAATCTTCAATAGTTTGTACTGCTGGTTTACCCGAAACTTTTTCTTGTAACCATTGGAATAAGATGAAAAGGATTGGAATAACAAATACTCCTAGAATAGTACCAATAAGCATTCCGCCTGCTGCACCAGAACCAATCGAATTGTTTCCTTCAGACCCAACACCTGAAGCTAAAGCTAAAGGCATTAATCCTAATATAAAGGCAAATGATGTCATCAAAATAGGACGGAGACGTGATTTAGCTCCATGTATTGCTGCATCTACAATGCTCTCTCCATTTTTTCTTCGCTGTAAAGCAAACTCAACAATAAGTATGGCATTTTTAGCCAACAGACCGATAAGCATAATTAAGGCGATCTGGAAATAGATATTGTTTTCTAGGCCTAAAAATTTAGTACTTATATAGGCACCAAATACACCAAATGGTAATGAGAATATGACAGCAAATGGTAGTAAATAACTTTCGTATTGAGCACTTAATAAAAAGTATACAAACAGAATACTAAGTATAAATATAAACGTCGTTTGGTTTCCTGCATTAACCTCTTCTCTAGTTAAACCAGAATATGCAACTGTATAGTTACTAGGTAATTTTGCAACTTCTTCTTCAATAACTTTAATAGCATCACCTGTACTGAAACCTTCGTTTGTAGCACCTGTTATTGTGGTCGAATTAAAAAGATTAAAACGTGTAACCGACTGCGGTCCATACACTCTTTCAAGTGATACAAATTGTGTGATTGGTGTCATTTCACCAGAATCTGTTCTGACATACATGCGGTTCAACGCGTCCTCGTCTGCTCTATCTTCTGGTAAAGCTTGAATATACACTCTAAATTGTTTTCCATATTTAGAAAAATCTGAAGCATAAATTCCTCCAATATATCCTTGTAATGTTGAAAAAATACTATTAATTGGAACGCCTTTTTCTTTTGCTAAAGGCACATTAACCTCCATTTCATACTGCGGATAATTGGTGTTAAAAGCCGATGTTGCATATTTAATTTCTGGATGTTTCATTAAAGCCATAGAAAATTCTTTATTGGCTTTATCCAAGTCTGTAAACTCACCTCCAAATTTATCTAATAAATTAACTTCAAAACCAGATGAGTTACCAAAACCACGAATACTTGGAGGCGCAAAGAAAATAATATTTGCTTCTGGTATGGTAGCCGCAATACCAAACAATTTTCCAATAATGGCTTGAGATGCTAATGATGGGTCTTTACGGTCGTCCCAATCTTCTAATTCAAAAAATCCAATACTAAAATTACTACCTGCACCACTTAATAAGCTACTACCTTTAATAAAAGAAACTCCAGATACTCCAGGTAAATCTTTTGTTTTTTCGTACAACTCATTAGCTACTGCATTAGTTCTATCTAAAGAGGCTCCTGCTGGTAATTCTATATTAGCAAAAATAATTCCTCTATCTTCATTTGGTACAAAACCTGTAGGTGTTGTTTTGGCTGCATAAAAAATACCAATTATGGCTAATACTAATAGTAAACCAGAAATCCATTTTCTTTTATATAGTAATTGTAGTGATTTTCCGTATCTATCAATCGTTGCATTAAAACCACGATTGAATAAAGCGTAAAAACGTTTTAATGGTCCTTTACCTTTCAACTCCTCATCTTCTTTATGTTCTTTTAATAATAAAGCACACAATGCAGGACTTAAGGTTAAGGCATTTACAGCCGAAATTAATATGGCAATAATTAGCGTGACACCAAACTGCTCGTAAAATACTCCTGTTGGTCCTGTAATAAATGTAACAGGAATGAATACTGCAGCCATTACTAAGGTAATAGAAATAATAGCTCCAGAAATCTCATTCATGGCAGTTATTGTTGCTTTTTTAGGGTTGTGTTCACCTTCATCCATTTTAGCATGAACCGCTTCTACAACTACAATTGCATCATCTACCACAATACCAATTGCGAGTACTAAAGCAAATAGCGTTAATAGGTTGATAGAGTACCCAAACACATTTAAGAAAAAGAAGGTACCAATAATAGATACAGGTACTGCAATTGCAGGAATTAATGTAGATCTAAAATCTTGAAGGAAAATAAATACTACTAAAAATACCAATAGAAAAGCTTCAATTAAAGTGCTTATTACTTTTTCTATAGATGCGTTTAAAAATAAACTTGTATCATACGGTATTGAAATATGTAATCCTTCAGGAAGGTCTTTTTCTATAGATTGAAAAGTTGTTTTAATGTTTTCTATAATTTCTTGAGCATTAGAGCCTTTAGTTTGAAAAATTCCCATAAACACCGCAGGTTTTCCTAAGGTCATGGCATTAGATGCATAAGATTGCGCATCTAACTCTATGGTTGCAATATCTTTAAGTCTTAAAAACTCTCCGTTTCCTAAAGCTTTAATGACAATATTGCTGTATTGTGCTTCATCTTTAAAACGACCACTATACGTTAAAGTGTATGAAAAAGATTCACCATTATTTTGACCTAAAGATCCAGCAGCTGCTTCTAAGTTTTGTTCAGCTAAAGCTGCAGAAACATCTGAAGGTATTAAACCGTAAGACGCTAATTTTTCTGGATTTAACCAAATACGCATCGCGTAATCTTGTTGCGAAAAAACATTAACGTCTCCAACTCCACTAATACGCTGTACGGCAGGAATAACATTAATTTTTAAGTAATTTTGAATAAAAGTAGCGTCGTAATTTTCGTTTTCAGAATACATTGAGATAAACATCAACGCACTGGTTTCTTGTTTTTGCGTTACAACTCCTGTTTGAGTTACCTCTGAAGGTAGTAAAGGTGTCGCTCTAGCAACACGGTTTTGAACGTTTACCGCAGCAATATCTGCATCTGTTTCTTGATCAAAATATACTGTAATTTCGGCTGTACCTGTATTTGATGCTGTAGAAGTAATGTAAGTCATTCCTTCTACACCATTAATTTGCTCTTCGATAGGTACAATTACACTCTCTAAAACAGTCTCGGCATTGGCTCCTGTATAATTTGCCGACACCTTTATAGTAGGTGGTGCAATATCTGGATATTCCTCTATTGGTAAGCTAGTTATACTAATAACACCTAGCAAAACTATGATAATAGAGATTACTGTTGAAAGTACTGGTCTTTCAATAAATGTTTTTAACATTATAAATATGTTTGGTGGTTATCTAATTTCTAAATAATGTTGCAACTGGTTTAATTGCTTCCTCAAAAGACGTGTCCTGAGGCGCAATTGCCATACCACTTTTTAATTTTCCAATACCAGAAATTACAATCTTGTCGTTAGGCTCTAAACCAGCCTCAACAACATATAAATTATCTACTTTTCCTTTTACTTTTAAAATAGAAGTCTCTACTTTATTATTTTCTCCTAATTTGAAAATCATAATATTACCTTGTTGCTCAAAAGTTGCAGTTTGTGGTACAACGATAGCGTCTTTATACTCTATTGGAAATTTAATTTTACCACTGTTTCCGTTGGTTAAAATTTCGTTTGGATTATCAAAAGCAGCTCTAATTTGTATCGTTCCTGTACTTTGGTTAATCTGTCCTGTACTGGTTTGAATACGTCCTTTTTCAGAATACTCCTTACCATTTGCCAATACTAAAGTTAAGTCTGGCGAATTTTTAATACGCTCTGCTTTATTTTGACCTTCAGAGCGTTGTAAATGATCTATATATTGTGCTTCATTAAAACTAAAAAAAGCATATACTTCGTCTATTTGACTAACTGTTGTTAATGGTGTTGCATCATTTGGGCTAATTAAAGCACCTTCTCTAAAATTAATGGCACCAACAAAACCGTCTATTGGACTTTTAATTGTCGCATAACCAATATTTGCTGTTACACCACTATAATTAGCTTTAGCTTGAGCTAAATTTGCTTTAGCAGTTTCTAATTGAACTGGACTAATAATATTTTTTTCTACTAAAGGAACCAGTTTATCAACCTCAACTTGTGCCACATTTACTCGTGCTTTAGCTGCACCTGCATCTTGGCTTAACGATTGTGTTTCTAGTTTAAATAAGATTTGACCTTTACGTACTTTTTGTCCTTCGTCAACGTATACTTTTTCTATATATCCAGAGGTTTTTGCTCTTACATCACTATTTACTTTACCTTCAATAGTTGTAGGATACTCAGTAAAACCAGTGACGGTTTTTGTTTGTAATTGTGTTACAGGAAAAGGTAAAACCTGTTGCTGTTGTGCTGAAGCTGCTTGCGCTTTCTCATTATTATCACAGCTAATCACTAATAGAAAAATACTAGCTATTGATAATATTGAAATTATTTTATTTACTTTCATTATTTTAAAGGTTGAATTTATTTTTAATTAGGTTGTCTTTTAGTTCTTTCATTGATGCAGAAGCACTTGAAATAAATTTGAGATAATTGTTATGAAATGTTAAATCAAATTTCTCATCTTCGTCAGTAATATGTTTATTTATGGTTTCTTTATAAGCTTTCATTTCAAGATGTAATACTTCAACAGTTTCCCATTCTTGAATCATATTATCAATATGATTTAATACCGAATCTTTATTAATTACAAAATACTTTTTGCGGTCGCCCGTTTTGGTAAAGTATTCTATTTTTTTTAAGTCTTGTAAGTGGTTTAGATGTGTAGAAATGGTGCTTTTACTTGCGCATAATACCTCTACCATTTCATCAAAAGTTGCTCCTCGTTTTCCTGTTAAAATCACATAAGCCATTATACGTGCTGCAACAGGTGCTAAACTATCTTTACTTTCTAAATGAACGCCTAGTCTTTCTACAAGCTCCATTTTTTCCTTGCAAATCGAATCTTTCATTTTTATTTAAGTTAAGTTATAATCATTATTTAATCATGCAAATATATAACTAGTTCGGAACTAACCGAACTGAACGAAGTTAAATATTGTTAAAGAAATTTCTTTTCAATTGGCGTATACAATCTTCAATTTTAAAGATTATAATCATCAAATTAATACTGATCATATGGCAATATTGACAATACGATATCTTCTTAAGTCAATATAACCGGTGTTTTGGGATGTTTTTCCCCCTAATACTGTACTATCTATGATGGATTTGAAATTAAAAAATCAACTATTTAAGGTAATTTCATATTCTAAATCACTCATATGAAAAAGCTACTTCTTATTCTATTATTAATTTTAAACTTCAGCTGCAGTGAAGAACAAAATAATCCTCTGGATACAGTTGTAAAGAATATAGAAGATTTACAAAACGCGATTGATAATGCTCAACCTGGTGATGAGATTATTCTATCAAATGGCGTTTGGGAAAACTCTCAAATAAAATTTCATGCTACAGGCACTGAAAAACAACCTATCACCTTGAGAGCAGAAACGCCAGGAAAAGTAACGCTAGAAGGTGAATCTGTTTTAAAAATAAGTGGAGAACACTTAATTGTTAAAGATTTATATTTTAAAAATGGTTACACACCAGATGAAGCGGTTATCATATTCCGCAATAGTCCAGATTCTATAGCATACAACTGCCGCGTTACAGGTACCGTAATAGAAGATTACACACAGCTAGATAGACACAGAAAAGATCATTGGGTAGAATTTTATGGACAGCATAACGAGCTGGACCATTCTTATATCACTGGAAAATCTAATGAAGGTCCGACCGTAAAAGTTTATTTAAATGATAATAGACATATTAACAATTATCATAAAATTCACGACAACCATTTCGGTCCACGACCTAGAAAAGGTGGACCTAAGGCAGAGACTATGCAATTAGGAGCTAGTACAACCTCTATGACACCATCATACACTCAAGTGACTAATAACTTATTTGAAAAGTGTAATGGCGAGGTTGAAATCATATCTAGTAAATCTAATTTCAACAACTTTAGTAACAACGTATTTTTAGAAAGTGAAGGTTCTGTAGTGACACGACATGGTAACTATGCCACTATCAGTGGTAATCTGTTCATTGCAAATGATAATCCTTATGTGGGCGGTATAAGAGTAATTAACACTGGCCACTGGATAACAAATAATTATTTCTATGGCTTGAAAGGTCAGGAATTTCGTGCCGCGCTTGCTATAATGAACGGTATCCCTAAATCACCTTTAAACCGTTATAATCAGGTTACAGATGCTGTGATTGCTCATAACAGCTGGATCAATTGCGAGCAACCTATTCACTTTTCTGTAGGCGTAAACTTAGATCAGGCAGACGTGCTACCGCCATCAGAAATTAGATCTGCAAGGCCTAAAAGAGTCATCTTTGCAAACAATTTTGTTTACAACCAGTCGGCTACCTCTTACCCTATCAAGGCTTATGATAAAATTGACGGTGTAAAATTCAAGAGTAATCTATGGACCACTGCCTTTGATAATGAGACGACAGATTTGGATTATTTCGCTTTCGCGAAAGCGGACTTAAAACCAGCATATGAGATCTACTATACTCCTACAAATTATAATAAAGAGTTGTACAACGGATTTAACTTCAACACCATAGATACCGATGCATTAGGTGAAAACAGAAATCAAGATCAAAATTATATAGGAGCGATTATTCCACCTCTTCAAAAAGAACCTGTGCAATTGAAAACGAGTAATTATGGTCCAGAATGGTTTACGGCAAGACAGGGAAATCAAGATATTAAAACCCACAAAGTGTCTAACTCTAGCGAATTACTAGCTGCTATTGATAAAGCAAATTCTGAAGATATCATCCTATTAGAAGATGGTAACTATCTTATTGATAAGACTATAAATTTATCTAAGGAACTGACCATTACAAGTAAAGAGCAAAAGGTAACCATACAATTTGACGCTCTTAAGACTGGATTCTTGATGCATCCTAAAGGTATTTTACACTTAGAAAATCTAAACATTATAGGTACACCAGAACAAGATCTATTTAATACGCTAGATGAAAATATGTCCATGGCTTACGGAATACATTTAAATCATGTAAACATATCTAACTTTAAATCTGTACTAGACGCCTCTAAAAGCTCATTTGCAGATGAAATCACCATAAGCGATTCACAATTTAATAACTGCAAAAATGGTTTCTTGTTAGATAAAGAAACTGATGATAAAGGAGATTATAACGTAGAATTCTTAACGGTTACTAATTCTACCTTTGATAACATCTCTAATGAGGTGATTGACTTTTATCGTGGTGGATATGATGAATCAACTATAGGTGGAGTTCTAACATTAAGTAATAATGTATTTAAAAATTGTGGTAAAGAGGATAAAGATGAGATTTTAATCAATACTCGTGGTATTATTAACGTCACAATGAAAGACAATCTATTCACAAATAATAAAACAAAGCTCACTGCGGTACTATGGGGTGCAAAAGGTCAAGAGCCTATTAACAATACCATTACCAACTCTGGTGAGATTAAGGTGGTTGAGAACATCGCATTAAAATTGGTTTACTAAGAATAGTAACCAGTAGGCATAAAAAAAACCTGATATAACTATCAGGTTTTTTTTGTTTTGAATTTTTGACTAATTCAATGACTAACTAAATGCTAGTCCACCATTAATATCAATATTAGTACCAGTTATATAGGCACTCTTATCAGTGGCAAGATAAACGACTAGATCTGCAACATCTTCTGCATATCCCTGACGACGTAATGGCGCCATTCCAGCAACCTTAGTACGTACCTCATCTGGTGTGAAGTCATCATGAAACTTTGTTGCAATCATACCTGGCGCAACTGCATTAACACGTATACCATCTGGACCAAATTCTTTTGCCCAACCTCTAGTAAGAGTCATAATTGCTCCTTTTGCAGCAGCATAAAGAGTGGCACCACCACCACCACCATCACGACCTGCTAGCGAAGATAAATTAATGATAGAACCACCATCGCCCATCAAAGGTCTTATAGCTTGGGTAACAAAAAAGGTAGATTTATAATTAAGATCTACTAATAGATCAAAGAATTCTTCATCTACTTCTTCTGTTTTCTTTCTAGCTACCAGTCCACCGGTATTGTTCACTAAAACATGAACCTCACTACCGTAAGCAGCAACAGTTGCATCTTTAAGTTTTTGAACACCTGTCATTTTAGTTAAATCAGCTTGTACAATTGTACATGATCCACCGGCGTCTTCAATCATTTTTTTTGTTTCCTCTGCTTTACTGGCACTACTGTTATAATTAATAACCACTTTAGCACCTTCGGCAGCGAGTTGTAAAGAGATAGAACGACCTATATCTCGCGCTCCACCTGTTACAACAGCAACTTTATTTTTAAGTTTACTCATTTTATTATGAATATTAAATTAGATACCTAATGCCTGTCCACCACCTATCTGGATTGTCTCTGCAGTGATGAATGACGCATCTTTACTAGCTAAGAAAGAAACAACGCCACTTACATCTTCTGGCTTCCCTAGACGACCTAGTAATATATTATTTGCCCATGAAGCAAATACTTCTGGCTTTGTAGATTTAATTTGTTGGTGAAATGGAGTATCAATAGTTCCAGGAGAAACCGCATTTACTCTTATTCCATATTCTGCAAGATCTTTTGCAAGAGCTCTTGTAATTGCGTGAACACCAGCTTTAGAAGTTCCGTAAATACCAGCTCCTGGACCACCAGCGTTCCATGCTGCATTAGATGTATAATTAATAATTGATGGATGCCCTCCTTTCTTAAGGAAAGGAATAGCTGCTCTAGATGCAAAGAATACTGAGTCTAAGTTCAATGCCATTACTTTTCTATAAAAGTCAGTAGTCATTTCTTCAAAACGAGATCTACCACCTAGTCCACCAGCATTGTTCACAAGTGTATCTATTCTACCATACTTCTCACCTATGGCTGTGATATTTTTAGTAACAGCATGTTCATCTGTAACGTCAAAACCCATATATTCTGCATCAACTCCAGCTTCTTTTAGCTCTGCAGCTCTTGCCGCACCAGCTTCATCGTCTATACCATTAAGGACAACAGTATAACCATCGTGACCTAATCTTTTTGCTACTTCAAAACCTATTCCACCAGTTGCACCAGTTACTACGGCTACTTTTCCTTTATTACTCATATTATTGATTGTTTACTAGTTATGATTTTATTTATCTTCTTTATCGCCAAAGTATGACACTCCACTACCGTCTAGAAAATCCTCGCGCACTGGAGCAAAAACATCGATAAGCATTCCTTCTTCTAAGCAAACTGCACTGTGCATTAAATTAGGCTCCATGTAAACTCCATCACCAGCTTTAACGATTTGCTTTACACCATCTATTTCAAATTCAAATTTACCAGCTGCTACATAAGTAGTTTGGGTATGAAAATGTTGATGTGGTGCACCTTCTGCACCTTTTTCAAATTTTACTTGAACCATCATGATCTGGTTGTCATAGCCTAAAAATTTACGAGATACGCCACCTCCTAAATTTTCCCATTCCATCTGGTCTGTTAAAATGTATTTTTCACTAAATCTTTTCATGATTATAATTTAATTAATTGATGCGGTCCATCCCAACTGATAGATTTACCATTATATGTTATTGTATGATTTGTTTGTTGATCACGCTTTTGCGAAAGCGTATATAAATACGTCTCTTCTCCTACTTTAAAGCTCACAATATCATAGTCACCTTGCTTCTCATGTGATAAATCTGAGAATACAGATTTAGGAAATGTTACTGTTTCTTGAATAGGATTAAAGAATCCATGAGGTTCTATGATGTTTACAAATGTGTGATTTTTAATACTGGATGGCTGTCTGATTAAATACTGACGTTGTAGATTAAGGTTAAATTCTGGATCATTTGCACCAGTTTGTGTGATGTACAACTCTGTATCAAAATTTGTCACACTAGTGATGCTATAAAAGCGCTGTGCCTGTAAAAATGTGAATTGTGAATTTGTATGGTTAGCAAGTGGAGAACCTTTTGCTAAAACTTCTAAATGGTTGTATCCATTATCTTTACCTAGAACAGTTTTATTAGCTGGTCTGGTGTAATCAAATTGTGTGTCTATGATATCACCAAAGAAAGGGTAATTTAAATCCATTTGATGTCCAGTACTAGAATCTACATGGTATAAATCGATTATAAATGGCCTGTTTGAAATATCTGAATCGTTAATCATAGTAATAGATCTAGATAGCTTTGTGCCTTTATAAGCCATTGTGTCTGTTGCAACGGTAACTTGTAATCGATCATTACTCATATCGTTTTTAACGAGTTGAGAAACATGCTCTTCTGAATATTTTACGTTTCCTTTATATTGTGATTTTTCATCCAGTACCACAGCACTATGCGCGATAGTATGTTGAGCATAAGTTTTATTTTCTGGTAAATAGCGTCCACCTCTTTTAGTTTCTATATTTAAAAATCTGGCAGCTCCATAATCAGGGATAATTTCATTACCATGGTCGTAAACTGAAAGACTTAATCGATCAAAGTGTCCATGTCCCATACCTTGAGTAGAGAATTTAAGTACAGCCTGTAACTGTCCTGCTGTTTTTTGAGGACTGCGCATTAAAGATAGTCCACCGCTGTTCCCTTCTACTCCATCTGCAATGAACATACTAGGTCTTTCATAAAAGTCCTCGGTATTATCAGTAATAGCATTTGCTGCAATCACACCAGCATCTGTTAATGATATTTTATTCATCATTTTAATAACAGGTAATAAGGATGCGTCTTTATATTGTTTATAAGCTATGTTTGTTGCAAATACGACTTCATCGCTTTCCCATGTTTTACTTTTAATCGCGTCATTTATAGGATAGAAACGGCCTTGCTCATCTGTAAGCTGCAGTAAGGTAGTCACGGCTTTTCTTAAAATTCCATCTCTATGTTCAAAAATCTTAACATCTGGTCGATTGTTCTCTATAGCCTCTGCAAAAGCAATAAAAGGTAGAATAGCATACCTGTGGTAGTAAGGACCTTCACTATAAAATCCATCACTTGAAAATAAATGATCTAATTGTGCTATAAAACCTGTTTCACCATCTTTATTACTTCCATAAATAGATCGATCTATCATATCATCATCGCCCAATACCATACCTGTCATGCCTACAGCAGCAACAGACCATGTCCCATGATTGTGAATTTTATTAAATACATCATAACTATCCACGCTTAAAAACGTTGCCATAGGACGCAATAAATCAGTCTCTATTTTTGTACGCTCTTCATCAGTCATAAATTCACGTGTCATGTCATATGCTTGAATCATATAAAATAATGTCACTGCTTCATTAAGCCCTTGCCAGTATAGTTTACCACCTGGATGATTTTCTTTAGCCTTAGGGTGCATACCCAACGTAGGATACATCGCTGCATAACCAGTAAACATCTCTTTTACAAAAGCTAGTTTTTGAACTGTAGGGTTTACATTATAAGAGATGGCTACACGATATAAATCAGAATAGTTTCTTTTATGCTTTTCGTGAGAATATCCACCACCTGCATCAACCGGTTGCGGTATGATTACAGATTCTTTTAAGATCTCTTTGACCTGACTTTCTAAATCTTCTGTTGCATGAATAACTATAGCATTATCAGAATTTTTAAATGAATTAATTCCTGAGGCAGATAGAAGCAATTTACTACTCGAACTAGAAGAATCTACTGTTGTTTGCTTTTGTTTACAAGCGATTGTAGTTGTTATTAAAAAGGCAAGAAATATAATTCTATGAAGCATAAAACAGTCTTTATTTAATAGATAAGTTGATAGCTATCAGACTTATCAAAATTGGTTTACCAATCTGGTTGCCCAAAATAAAGGTTTTCACAGTGGAATTGCAAATTCAAGAGCTGTTTTGTTTAAACAATCTGATAAAAATGATATAAATATTGAGAATCTGCTTTCGCGCAAGCGAAAAAACCAATCTCTATGAACTCCATCTAGACTTGTAGAGGATATTAAGTACAAGGCCTATGATAACCAACGCAATCCCGAGAACTGACCAAAGAGTATAAATTTCTAGAAACCATGTAGCGCCGATTAAAACTGTAAAAATGACCTCAAGATATTTTAGTGGTGCTACTAATGAAGTTGATGCTATTTGAAAAGATCGTGTCATAAATAGCTGCCCTATAAACCCAACTACACCCAAACTAGCTAATAATAACCATTCAGAACCAACAGGTTGCACCCAATTATTAATACTAAGTAATCCACCAAGAATAACACCTATGGCCATAAAATAATTAATGATAACTATAGGATGATCTTGTTTGCCTATTTTAGAAATTACAACAAATACTAATCCCATTCCAAGCGCTGATAGAAGCACTAAACCAATACCTATGAGGGAAATATTTTCATCGTATCCCTTTAAAATAAACACACCAGAAAATGCAATTAAAAAAACAACCATTGTAAAGGTTTTATTCTCTCTCTGAGCCATATTACTGCAAAAACGGCAGCAAATATGGGTGATAGATATCGCAGTGTCACTGCGGTGCCTACTGGTAAGTATTTGAGTGATAAAAAGAAAAGCAGTAACGATATAGATCCGAAAACGCCACGAGCGATTAACAACCATCGTTTATTACCTAAAATCGATATTTTCTTGTAATTAAGATATATCATGGTAATTATTAAGGATCCAATTGATCTAAAAAACACCAATTGAAAGGCACTAAATTCAGATAGATATTTTACAACACCATTCATTATTGCAAATGCCAATGTGCTGAAAAGCATGAAAAGTATCGCTTTTTGTAAATCCTTCATTGTCAACTTTTAATTATGACTGTGCAAGTTTAAGCGTTTATATTGATTAAGTACTGCTGTTTTAAGACGACTTTAAAGACAATTCTTGATGGGTTTAAGAAGTCGAGATTATACTTATCAAAATACATTTATTCAATGACAAGGTAAGTACCTTTAAAGCTTTGGTTCAACACCATTACTTCTAATTCTTTACCACTGTCGTCACGTACTATCTCTATACTTGCTTTTCCATTTGCCATTTTTATGGACTCACTACCTGTAGGTGTCCCTAAACTTTTCAAAGTCGTACCACCTGACAAAGCTTGAAAATACACGCGTTCTTCATAGTCTAAACAACGTAACCCATCACCATCCATTGCTGTCGCAGTGATTAAGTAATTACCATTATTTAGTTTTTCAGATTCTAGAATAAGCTCTTTGGCTTTACCGTTTTTAGTAAATCTATAGTTGACTTCTAATTCATCGCTTACTTGTTTATCCTTATTAGTAGTCCCTACAGCTTTCAACTTATTTTTTCCTTCTTTAAAATCTACTTTCCATGTTAATCCAGATGCTGGGAATTTAGAAATGTCCTTTTTCTTAGTTCCTAAAGATTGACCATTGATAAAAAATTCTACTTCTGGTGCATTTGAATAAACACTTATTTCACGTTGGGTTCCCTTAGGACCTTGACGTTCTGTCCAGGTATGTGATTCTATCCAAACAAAGGGCTCATCGCTCCAATAACTTTTAAAAACATAGAAGGAATCTTTTGGATTATTATTTCTGTCTACGAGTCCTTTTTGATTGATATATGGAATATCATTTTCTGGTCTTAGTGGTGTTCCAAAATCTTTGAACGCCCATTGAGCGTTACCTATAAAAGTAGAGTCTGTTTCTGAGATACGTAAATGCCAGTCAAACAGATCAACCATATAGTTTTCACTCCAGTCACCTATTTGGGCGATATTAGCTACATCAGTTTGTATGATGGCTTCTTCCCAACCATCTGCTTTAATGGCTCCTTCACCAGTGACTGGATTTTCTGTGTGACGTCCTAGATGACTACTTCCACCATATTCAGTATGAATAAAATGTTTGTATTGAGCTTTGTATTGATCTATCGCTTTTTGATAACTTTTATAACTACCAGAATACCATCCAGACCATATGGATGGCGAAAACACATCTACAATTCCCGCTCCTTCATAGTATTTTCTTATTGCGGTTACTCTAGATGGATCCATTTCATGTGCTAGATCGTTAAGTGATTGTAGATACTCATTCATCTTCACTGTATTATCACCATCTTCAAAATCTGGCAACCAATACATCTCATTTCCTAACGACCAGAATACAATGCTGGGATGATTGTAATTCTGATTAATAATTTCCTTCAACATGCCGGTAGTATTTTCTTGCCATACATCATTACCCAATCCTCCACGGCACCATGGTAGTTCATCCCAAACTATTAGTCCTAGCTCATCGCAGGCTTTATAAACTTCAGGATCTTGTGGATAGTGTGCTAATCTTACAAAGTTTGCGCCCATGCTTTTTATAAGTTCCATATCTGCGCGATGTTGCTCGTTGCTCATGGCTGCGCCTACTCCAGCATGTTCTTCATGGCGATGTGTTCCTCGTAATAGTAATCTTTCTCCATTCAAATAAAAAGCGCCATGATCTTTAAACTCAAACCACCTTAAACCAATTTTTTCTTCGGTTTGATCAATGATTTTATCGCCGTTTTTAATAATTGTGGTTAAGGTATAAAGGTTAGGAGATTTGGTACTCCAAAGTTCTGGAGATTTGATGTTTTCAAATGACAGACTCGTGAATTTATCAGTTCCAACAGCTTCAGTCATTTTAACCGATTTACCTGTAGGTGATGTTAGTTCACAATCTACTATAAACTCTTTTGGAAGCGTTGAAGTTTCCACATTAATAAGTAAGCTAGCATTTTCTGCAGAAACTGTTGGTGTAACTTTTACTCTATCAATATGTGTTTGCGGTAAAGTTACTAACCATACATCTCTAGTAATACCTCCATAAATAAAGAAATCACTTTTTTGAGAAGGAATCACTTCTGGATCATAACTGTTATCAGCTCTAACTAATACTTCATTACTTCCTGCTTTTACTACATCTGTAATATCTACTGTAAAACCTATGTAACCACCTATGTGACCACCTACCTTTGTTCCGTTCACATATACTTCAGAAATGATGTTTACTCCTTCAAAATACAATTCATAAACTGGATTATCAGCAATAGTTTCTATCTCCAAATCTTTCTTATACCAGCTAGAACTACGCCTATAACCTGGATTTAAATCAGTTGCATCCAGCGCATTCCATGTATGTGGTAGATTTACAGATTCCCAATCTTGCTTTTCTAGAGCTTCATTTATATCTAATGTGGGATGCTCTAAATATTGCCAGTCTTGATTAATATTAATCTTAGACCTTTCAACAGTAGTAGTTGATATCCCTGACACAGCTGAGTCACAGCTGGCTGTAATCACAAAAATGAGTACCCAAAGTTTCAAAAAGTGATTCATAAAGTAATTTTAAAGTGAAAATTATTGATCCAGTTCTTGTAAGCGCAACATCAATTCAAGGAAATAATAATCTCCATAAATAATAGGTTCATCCATTTCTGATCTTTTGGACCAGTCACCAGAGCTGTGTTGAAGAATAAAGGGAATCTCTAAGTCAGCAGGAAGAATATATTCCTCAGACTTTAAATTATTCAATACTTTTTTACTGTAATTGATATAGATTTCATTTTTAGTATAGCCATATAATTCCACTAATGCCGATGCTACTATAGCCGCAGCAGATACATCTCTAGGCTCATCTGGAATGTTAGGAGCATCAAAATCCCAATATGGTATACCGTCTGCAGGTAAATTTTTGTGATTAATAAAAAAGTTTGCAGTCGCCTGCGCTTGTTTTAAATAATCTCCGTTTTTAGTATATCTATAAGCCATCGTATATCCATAAATGGCCCAACCTTGTCCACGAGCCCATGCAGACTCATTGCTATAACCTTGGTGAGTTACACGTTCTTTTACATTACCATTAATCGTGTCATATACCACCACATGGACAGTACTGTCGTCTGGTCTAAAATGATTTCTTAATGTAGTATTTGCATGTTTTACAGCAAGATGATGATAGGTAGAATCGCCAGAAAGTCTAGTCGCTTCAAAAAGCAATTCCAGATTCATCATATTATCGATAATAACAGGGAATTCCCAATGATCAGCTTTAAAATCCCACGATCGTATAGATTGAACATTAGGATTAAAACGTGTCGCTAAAGTTTGGGCACTTTGTAGAAGGACTTCCTTATAAAATTCATTTCCTGTACGATTGTAACCTAAACCAAAACTGTTGTACACCTTAAATCCCATATCATGAGTTCCATCATTAAACTTTTCTTTTTCTATAAATGCGGTCCATTTTTGTGCGCTTTCGCGAAAGCGAGATTCACCAGTAACATCACTCAACATCCATAAGTTTCCTGCATAAAAGCCGCTAGTCCAATCTTTTGATGGTCGTTTGAGTATTTGTTTTGTCTCAGGATTATAACTACGTGGAAAGGCCGTCGAATCTAATGGATAGTCGAGTACTTTGTTATATCGTGCGATCAAAAGCTGATTGATATCAGTAGTATCAGTAATGATCTCTTTAGTTTCATGAGGCTTGCAAGAGGCCAATAATATAAAACAGGTCAAAAGCCAACTAATATTGTAAAAGGTTTTCATGGTTATAATGGAATAAAGATCGAAGCATTTTACCTCGTTCATTTTAAAAGTAACACAAAGAGCAGAATCATAAATTCAAATTTGGGTAAACAAAAATCCCAGCAACTAAAAGTCACTGGGATTAAAGCAGTTGGCTATTTCAACTTCTTAATATCCTGGATTCTGAGGCAATAAATTTGGATTTCTATCTAACTCGTCTGCTGGTAATGGCATTAAATAATCTGTAGTAGAAAAATCAGACTTAGCACCTTCTAGTCCCATAGGACCGAATGCTGTTGCGCCTAACTGTCTTCTTGCTATATCGTACCATCTTTTACCTTCAAAAGCAAGCTCTAGACGTCGCTCTTCAAGGACATCATTTGCTGTAACCATATAAGTCATAGGTAGTTCTGCAGGCTCTACACTAGGTGCCACCGTAGTCGTTACTCCTGCTACAAGTGTTGTACCACCCATTCTTGCTCTAGCTCTTACGCGATTCATATAAGTTAATGCAGCAGTATTATTTCCTATCTCTACGGCAGCTTCTGCAGCGATTAAAAGTAGCTCTGCATAGCGTAACATAGAATAGTTATGACTAGTTGCTCTTGCATTACCACGTGCAAATGCACCAGGATAGCGAGTATACTTTGCTATATAAGGTCTGTTCTTTGCAAACTGGTGCCCACTTACTGTAAAATTAGTATAGAATTCAAGGTTTCCATTGATAGATGCACCATCGTCCATACTCACCGCACGTCTGTAATCTGAAGCATTCCATGTATCGTATACTGCAAAAGAAGGAACGGCTACGGACCATCCACCACCAGAGTTTCTATCATCACCACGTATCCCAGTCATAGGTGCGATCTGATCATAACCATTATTAGGCGCTTCAAAATTGTTGTAGTCTAAAGCAAATATTGGCTCAGGTGATGCATCAATTTCATCTGCATTGAATAAATTTTGAAAATCTAAATCTAGATCATAGCCATAGAGGCCTTCATTCATTATAACCTCTTCTGCCTCATCAAAAGCTTTTTGAAACATGGCTGTGTCATTTGTACCAGCCATAGTTAAATAAACCAAAGCAAGGTATGAGCTAGCCGCACCTTTTGAAGGAATAGAACGTGTTACTTGAGTATCTGGCAACCATTCTTTCGCATATTCTAGGTCAGCGATGATGTTTTCATAAACCTGCGCTGCTGGCGTCTTACCTATCGTTGCATCTGCAACAGTAGCTGGTCGATCTAAATAAGGTACATCCCCAAATTGTCTTACTAAATGAAAATAGTAGAATGCTCTTATAAAACGAGCCTGTGCAATTATAGGATTCTTAACTACATCATCTGCATCCACATCTTCAGCTCCGACAATTGCTTCATTTGCAGCGGCAATACCTTGATAAGTTTTAGGCCAGAATTCACTAATCATACCGTTATTTCCTAAGGTAGTCAAATCATTCATTTCCATTCTTCTGGTCTCATTTGAGGCCAGATCTACCATATCAGAACGTAGCATTAACGCTACAGAAAGTTTTCTTCCCCAAAACTTTTCATTAATAGCGTGTGTGTAGGCACCATTAACCAATGTCTGTATATCTTGAGGGGTTTGAAAGAATCCATCTGGTGATAATCTACCTACAGGATCTTCTTCTAAATCTGAACATCCCATTATTGATACACCTATCAATAACAGTAACAATTTATATGTTTTCATAATTATATTTTTACGATTATTAGTATTGATTAAAATGTTGCGTTTAAGCTAAAAGTTACGGTTCTCGAGGTAGGATAGTTTCCAAAATCAAAACCTCTGATTGTATTTCGTTTTGCATTGTTTACACTACCACCACCGAAGTAACTTGCCTCAGGATCTAAACCAGAGTAATCTGTAATTGTAAGTAAGTTTTGTGCACTTACAGAAAGTCTAAGACGCTCTAAACGGAACTTACTTAATAATTCTGACGGCACATTATAACCTAACGCGACATTTTTAAGTCTTATATAACTACCATCTTCTACAAAACGAGAAGAAATTTCTCTATTACTATTATTACCTACACGTGGTACGTTTGTATTAGTATTAGTAGGTGTCCAGGCGTTATTAAAATTATCTACAGTAGTGTTAGCGTCACCATTTGCTAATTGAACATTAGTCAAGTTAAAAATATCTCCACCTTGAGAACCTTGGAAAAATATGCTTAAGTCAAAGTCTTTATAACTGAAGTTGTTAGTAAACCCAAAAGTATAATCTGGATTAGGGTTACCTATGGTAGTGCGATCATCTTCAGTAATATCTCCACTATTATCAATATCTCTAAATAACGGGTCTCCTGCTACACCACCGGCTAAGGTAGCTGTACCTGCAGGTAAAGCTCCACCTTGATAAACACCTGCATAATCATAGCCCCAGAAAAGACCAACTTCTTCTCCTACTCTTAAGATGGTACTTTGATCATGGCTAAAATAACTAGGTGTACCGTCTGCAAATACATCTGCATCATTTATTAAAGCAACTACCTTATTCTTATTAAATGAAATATTAAAATTAGTTGTCCAGGAGAAATTCTCATTATTAATATTGCGTGACGTTAATGCTAGTTCAAAACCTTTATTATTAACTTCACCTAGATTAGTTAATATACCGTCATTTAAGTAACCAAAATATTCTGGAATACCATTATTAGGCAATATGATATCTTTTGTATCAATGTTGTAATAATCTAGTGATAAAATGAATCTGTTCTTTAAAAGACCTAGGTCAAGACCTAAATTAGTTTGATAAGAAGATTCCCATTTCAAATCTGGGTTTGCAGGTTGGTCAGGTGTCGCTGCGCTAACAGTCTCACCGTTACTTGACGCGTATAAAGACGCATACTCTGCAAGTGATTGATATGCCGCAATAGATGGGTTACCTGTAACTCCATAACTAGCTCTAAGTTTTAAATTTGAAATTGCATTAACATCCTTTAAAAAATCTTCATTAGATACTTTCCACCCTATAGCTGCAGAAGGGAAAATTGCATACTTCTCATTTTTAGCAAAGTTAGACGCACCATCTCTTCTCACTGTTGCAGTAAAAAGATACTTATCATCCCAATCAAAATTTGCTCTACCGAATTGTGACTGAATTTCAGTTACAGATTTAGCAGAACTTGCCGGTAATAAAATGTTTGCTGAACCTAAATTGTAAAAAGAAAACGAATCTGAAAGGAAGTCGTTTCCAGCTGCCGAGAATGCCTCAGTTGTAGTTTTCTGATATGAAATACCACCTAGTAGAGTTAGTTTACCTTTTCCTATATCTCTCTTATAAGTTAAATAGTTCTCATTTAATATGCTTCTTTCTCTTGCATTGGTAATTGCTGCACGTCCATTAACTGCTCCAGCAGTTACCTCAAGAATAGAAGGACTGAATGTTCCTCTTTTTAAAGTTTCACTACTTAAACCTAATGTCGTTTTAAACTCTAATCCATTTATAATCTCATAATTTGCATAAAAGTTTCCTCTAAAGTTATCTTCTTTAGTCTCGTCTATGCGTTCTGAAGCTATAGCAAAAGGATTATCTACTAGATCTCCTACCGTGTTTCCAGAATTATAAGTACCATCATCATTGAAAACAGGCTGATCTGGAGCATAACGCATCGCTAGAGAAATAACATCATCTCCACCACCACCTATACCACCTAAACCTGTGGATTGTGTTGATATTCCATTTTTAGTACCTAAACTACCAAAAAGGTTCAAACCTAATTTAAGTTTATCATTAACCTGAGCGTCCACGTTAGATAAAAATGTAATTCTTTCAAAATCAGAGTTTATAACAATACCTTCTTGATCAAAATAATTTGCAGATGCATAAAAGTTAATTTTATCTGAACCACCAGAGAAAGAGAATTGATGTGTTTTAGTACTACCTGTCGTATAAATTAAATCTTGCCAATCGGTATTTGCAGGACCTTGAGGATAAGCTGTAGTATTACCATTATTTGCTCTAATTTGTGTCTGGTAAGCAGCAAATTGATCTGCATTTAATAGGTCTAATTCATTTGCCGTGTTTTGAATAGAGTAATTAGTATTGTATTCAACAACCAATTTACCGTTTCTACCTTTTTTAGTTGTTACTAAAACAACACCATTAGAACCTCTTGAACCATATATAGCAGTTGCTGAGGCATCCTTTAATATCTCCATAGACTCTATATCTGAAGCCTGTGGCATTGTAGCTCCCATAAAACCATCAACTACAATTAAAGGTGCACTACTTGCATTAATAGAAGTATTACCTCTAATCTGTATACTGATGGGCGCACCTGGCTCGCCACCATTATTAGACTGAACAACAACACCGGCTGCTCTACCTTGTAAAGCTTGCGCTGCATCTAGTACTGGAAATGCGCTTAATTCTTTGCTTGACACAGAAGAAACTGATCCTGTAATATCGCTTTTTTTCACTCCACCATAACCTACGACTACGATTTGATCAAGTAATGCAAGGTCCTCTTTTAAAGTGACATTAATAACAGACTGATTATTTACTGGCACTTCCATAGTGGCATAACCTACATAACTATAAATAATAGTTGCCGAATCAGGATTTGCGACACTTATAGAATAGTTACCATCTATATCAGTAGTAGTAGCACCTGAACTACCTTTAATAAGTACAGTCACTCCTAAAAGTGGCTCAGTTTGTTCATCAACAACCTTACCTGTAACCGTTGTTTGCGCATATGTAAACATCGCAAATAACATACAGCTTAAAAAGGTGCTGATATTTAAAAACTTGTTGGGGTTAGTTTTTTGCATAAGAGTAAAAAATTAAGTAATTAGTTTTAAGTTATCATTCTGAGAAACCAGCTAAATCGTTTTCGAATAATCAAATGAGATTATATTGATAATTCAGATTGTTAAAATTAGCTTAACATACACAACTAAAAATTCAAAAAAGGGTATAAAAAAATCCCGATTTCATTAAAATCGGGAGTTTCAAGAGGTTATTTGTTAAAATCAAATTCTAGACAGAGAATTTTTTAGAATAAACTGATGGAGTCTCACCATACACTTTTTGGAAGCATTTACTAAAATATTTTGGGTTTCTAAAACCTACTTTGTAGCTAACTTCTGAAATATTAAGAGTACCTAGTTCTAATAGCTGAGCTGCTCTTTTCATTCTAAAATGTTGAATAAATTCATTAGGTGTAAAATTAGTCCATGCTTTTACTTTAATAAAAAGCATCGTTCTACTGACTCCTAGATCAGAACAAAATGTAGGTATATCAAATTGATCATTAGATATATTATCCTCAACAATCTGAATTGCCTTTTTCATTAATTGATCATCTACAGAAGATACCGTAATCTCTTCAGGAGTAAATAAATCATTTGAACCAAATTTCTCTTTTAGGCGATCTTTATAAATCAGCAGATTTTTAACACGTAACTGTAACTCATTAATATCAAATGGTTTACTTAAATAATCATCTGCGCCACTTTCTAATCCTTCAAGTTTATAAATGAGTGATGATCGCGACGTCAATAGTACTACAGGTATATGACTGGTTCTTACATCTTTTTTAATCTTAGAACATAATTCAGTTCCTGCCATTTTAGGCATTACAACATCACTAACTATTATATCTGGATTATTATTTACTGCCATTTTAAAGGCATCTTCACCGTTATCTGCTTCTATAACGTTGTAGGATCGTTTTAATAATTGTGCCATAAAAGATCGTAAGGAAGTATTGTCTTCTACAATCAATACAGTAGACCTGTCATCATCATTTGAAAAATCTAGATTTAAAGGTTCTTCAAGGATATGATGATTTTCTAATTGTTCAGTGTATTGACTCACGTCATCACTGAATTTGAAGTCCGTTATAATCTGTTGATCTGTTAAATGTTCTTTACCTAATATTAAGGTGACTAAAAACGACGAACCTTTATCAGGTGTACTATCCACTGTCACATCACCTTGATGTAATTGAACAATATTCTTCACAATATTTAGTCCTATACCAGTACCTTGATTATATATGCTAGCATTTTCTTTATGAGATTCTACCTCATAAAAACGCTCAAAGACTTTCTCTTGTTTTTCATTTTCGATTCCTATACCGCTATCCTTGACCTTAATGTAGATATGTTGATCATCCTTACTAATCTTGATTTTAATTTTTCCTCCTTTAGGTGTGAACTTAAAGGCATTTGAAATAAGATTAAAAAAGACTCTTTCTAGTTTATCACGGTCATAATATACTAGGATTTCATCATCGCTAGTTTTAAAATCATAATCGTATTCTCCTAGTTTTGCGTGCTCTTTAAAACTTAAATAAATTTCTTTTAAAAACTTAACGATATTACCTTCAGCGGCTTGTAATTCAAATTGATTTTTTTCTAGTTTTCTAAAATCCATCAATCTATTAATTAACTGTAACAGTTGCTGGGCATTACTTTCTATTATGAGCAGCTTTTTATACATTTTATTACTGCCTTTATAATCAGACAGTAATTGCTGTAATGGACCTAAAATTAAGGTGAGTGGCGTTCTAAACTCATGTGAGATATTAGTAAAAAATTGGAGTTTGGCCTCATTAATACCTCTATTGCGTTGAAGTTGAATTTGTTCAAATTTTAATTCTTCTTGTAAACGGGTTCTAGATTTAAGAATACTCAGTAATATATAAGCGGTAATGGATAATAGTAGTGCATATAAAATAAACGCCCACCAGCTATACCAGGGCGCTGGTTTTGCCTGAATACTTAAGGTAGTTATCTCGCTTTTAATACCATCACCGTTGACGCCACGTACTTCAAAGGTATAATCGCCCGCATTTTGAATGGCATAAGTAGCTTTATTTTCTACGGTCGTATTCCATTCCTTTTCTATACCGTTTAATCTATATTCATAGGTCTTACTAGTTAAATTATGATAACTAGGCATGGTAAATTCAATTGTAAAGTTGCGTTGATTGTGACCTATTTTTAACGCTTTCGCGAAAGCGATATTTTCAACCTCATCTTTACTATCATTATACTTAAGAACATCATCACCTGTTGTTCTAAAATTTGTAATGAGCACACCTGGCGCATAAGTATCAGTACGAATTTTTGTTGTATTAAATGATGATATACCTGATACACTACCGAAAACTAATTGATCCTGTGGAAGTCTCAATACCGCATTATCGCTAAACTCGTTACCGACTAGTCCATCTTTTTGCTGGTTAAGTGATAAAATTTGAAGGTTATCTTTATTTAGCTTTAAAATACCTTGATTACTACTCATCCACAGCATTCCATTGCCGTCTTCTATAATCGCATGAATGGTAGTTATTTCCTTATCTGCCCATTGTAATGGAACTTTTTTAAATTGATTATTTTCTTTCTTAAATAAACCTTGAGACTTAGTTCCAGCCCATATGGTGTTTTTACTATCCTCAAAAAGATGTAAAACATCATAACCTGCATCTTGATCTTTATCAAATAGAAAATTTATGATTTGATTATTTTTATCAACTCTATTCAAACCATTTTGTGTTCCTACCCAAAGGGCACCTTGATTGTCAAAAATTAATGTTCGTACTAAATCACTAGTAAGCCCATCTTCACGATTTAAAATTGTTACTGCACCAGTCGCGTCCTGTGAAACAACACCTTTACCAAAAGTCCCATAGTAAAAATGATTTCCAGATTTTAATATAGAATAGATACCTATGTCTTTGAGGATACTAGTTAATGGACTCTTTAGAAATTGTTTTGTATCTACATTATATAATTCAGCACCGTTACTAAAAGTCCCTATATATAAAAGATTTTTATCCAGATACAAGGCTTTAATATTATCTTCTAGGAGATTGCTGTTGTCACTAGTTAAGTATGTAAAATCTTTAGTATTTAAATTCAATACATTGATCCCACCTTGCTCTGTCCCTATAAAAAGCTGATTATCTTTTGATTGTATTGAGCTAACGACAGGATAGTTCAAGCCTTTGCTAGTTCCGTTTTGCACATAGTTTTGGAAATTACTGTTTGCCTCATTCCAGATGTTTGCACCACCATAATACGTACCTACCCATATGGAACCACTAGCATCTTCATAAAGCGCTTTTACAGAGTTTTTTTCGAGACTATAGGGATCATTAATGTTATTAGTGAGATGGCTTAACTGTCCTTTATTATATATGTATATTCCGTTATAACTTCCTATCCATAGCCTATCATCTTTATCTAATCGTAGTTTACGTATATCATCAATTTTTGAATATTCATTAATTTCAAAAGACTGTAACTCTTTAGATAATCTATCATAGACTAGAACTCCAGATGATTTTGTACCTATGAAATATCTGTTTTTACCAGCTGGTACGATATCAGTAATATCATCATTTTGATAAGATTTAAACCTAGAAACTTCATAGTCCCCAGCAATTTGTTCTTTTTGAACTGCCCATAATCCTAGATTAGTACCTATTAAATAAGACTTAGGTGAGAGCTCTATAACACTGTAAACAACAACCTCTTGTTGTACGGAGGCAAAAATCTCGTTGTAATAAGTACCATTTTTAGGATTATAAATAGAGAGTCCTTTAGAAGTCCCTATCCACATATTGCCATCACTAGTAGCATATACCTCTTGCACGATGTTACTGGCTAGCGAGTTTTTATCGCTGGTTTTTAAAAAACGTGTAAAGGTATCGGTCTTAGGATTATATCTATTAAGTCCATTATAAGTACCTATCCAGATCTGTCCATTTTGATCTTTTTCTAGAGATAAAATATCACTACTACTTAAGGAATTAATATTCTCACCATCAGACTTAAAAACAGTAATTTTATGTCCATCATATACATTAAGACCATCACGTGTTCCTATCCACATTTGCCCTAGTTCATCTTGTTCAATAGCTATAGCGCTACTTTGTGAAAGGCCATGAGTTGTGGAGAGATGCTGAAATTGAAAACTGTTGACCTGTGCAGTCCCAACAATTGATATTAATAAAAGAAGTATGATCGAAATTCTATGCATAAATCAAAAAAACTTTTGGGCTTAAATGTAGTTAATATGATTGATTATAGCCACTTTATGAACTACTAGTAAAACCATACTTTTATATTGTCGCTCAATTAATTTGCTATTTAACTGATAGTCACATCGTGACATTATCTTATATAAAGCTTAAATATCTTTTTCATACTTACTAGCTGTTCATATAATACTGTATAATTAGTAATTTAATAAGGTTATGTACCTATAACAATAGTCCGATTGTCTGGGCTTCTAAAAAAAGATCTTGATTTATTCAATGGATTATAATCACTTTAAGTTAATCCATTTGTGCATAAGGATAACACTTCATAAATCCCTTATATCTTATAAAAGTATCCATCTAATAGTAATCACCAGTACAGCAATAGGGATATTATTATTCATATAAAAGTCTATTTAATGAAGAAAATCACTCCACACTATTTCACTCCTTAATACCACTTAAAGCAGTTAACACAGGCTGATTTAACTAATAAATCTATGTAAATCAATAATTTGTACTCTTTTCTCCCTATTCTGAATTATTCCCATGACATAATTAGAAAGTTATAGAAGATAATTTCCCATATTTGGTCAACCAATTTTGAAAGATTCTAAAAAAACAAACCTAATTATGGCAAAAACTATAGTTTTAACAGGTGCCGGCGGCGTTTTGTGCAGCACCATGGCAATTGCGCTTGCAAAACAAGGTCATCAAATTGCAGTATTAGATTTGAGAAAAGAAGCAGCAGTTGCTGTTGCCCAAAATATTAACGACAACGGTGGAAATGCCATAGGTGTAGCGGCAAATGTATTAGAGAAAGAATCTCTTAAAACTGCAAAGCAAGAAATCAATTCCAAATATGGAAAAGTTGACATATTAATTAATGGCGCAGGTGGTAACCATCCTAAAGGAACAACCAGCAATCCATTTTTTGAAATAGAAGATCTAGATAATCAAACTGATGATTTTAAGACTTTTTTTGATTTAGATCCCAAAGGAATCGAGTTCACATTCAACCTTAACTTTCTAGGTACACTAATACCTACTCAAGTCTTTGCAGTAGATATGATAGGTCGTGATGGTTGTAGCGTGCTCAATATTTCATCTATGAATGCATTTACGCCATTAACTAAAATCCCAGCATACAGCGGTGCAAAAGCTGCTGTTTCTAATTTTACACAATGGCTAGCCGTACATTTTTCTAAAGTAGGTATACGTGTTAATGCAATCGCACCAGGATTTTTCCTTACTGATCAAAATCGTGCGTTGTTGACTAATGAAGATGGATCTGCAACGCCTCGTGGTAAGCAAATTATCGATCAGACGCCTATGGGACGTTACGGCATGCCAGACGATCTAATAAGTACAGTGAACTGGTTATGTGATGATGGCGCCGCTTTTATCACAGGAATTGTGGTCCCTATAGATGGTGGATTCAGTGCTTATAGTGGTGTTTAATTTATAATAGTAAGTGAGTTTTTTTGTCTCGCTTTCGCGAAAGCGTAATAAAAAGAAGTTAATATCACATTTATTGTGGTAAGACAGTGTAATAACAATAAAAAATGAGTCTAGAACAAACATGGAGATGGTACGGACCTAACGATCCTGTTTCACTTAACGATATCAAACAAGCTGGCGCTACTGGTATAGTAAGTGCCCTACATCACATACCCAATGGACAAGAATGGCCTGTTGATGAAATAATAACTCGTAAAAATGAAATAGAAGCCGCAGGATTATCATGGTCTGTTGTAGAAAGTGTACCTATTCATGAGAATATCAAAACAAAGTCTGGAGATTATCAAACCTACATCCATAATTATAAAAACACACTCATTAATTTAGGTCAGTGTGGTATAGATATCGTGTGCTATAATTTTATGCCAGTGCTAGATTGGACACGTACTAATCTAGATTATGAAGTATCTGACGGTTCTATGGCATTACGTTTTGAAGCGGCAGCATTTGCAGCTTTTGAGTTGTATTTATTGAAAAGACCTGGAGCTGAGAATGATTATACGACCATACAAAAACAAGACGCAGCAAACTATTTAAAAAATGCAAGTGTAGCAGATCAAGAAAAACTAGTGCGCAATATTATTGCTGGTTTACCAGGTGCAGAAGAAGGTTATACACTAGAAGAATTCAATACTATTCTAGCTACTTATAAAAACATAGGACCGACAGAATTAAAACAAAACCTCTTTTATTTCTTATCTGAGATTATCCCAACAGCTGAGAAAGCTGGCGTTTTAATGTGCATCCATCCAGATGATCCACCTTTTCCTATTCTAGGTTTACCACGTGTGGTAAGTACAGAGCAGGACATCATTAATTTATATACCGCAGTAGATAGTCCTAATAATGGATTGACGTTTTGTACTGGATCATTCGGTGTGCGAGCAGATAATGATCTCTCTGGTATGGTAGAGCGATTAGGCTCTCGTATTCATTTTATTCATTTAAGAGCCACAAAACGTGATGAATTTGGTAATTTTCATGAGGCAGATCATCTCGATGGTGATGTGGATATGTATACAGTTATGAAGGCTCTAGTTATAGAACAAGAAAAACGCAAAAAAGCAGGACGTAAAGATACACGCATGCCATTCCGTCCAGACCACGGTCATAAAATGCTAGATGATTTGAATAAAAAAACTAATCCAGGTTACTCTGGTATAGGCCGCTTGCGTGGTCTAGCAGAATTGAGAGGACTCGAATTAGGGATAAGAAGATCACTAGCTTAACAATAATAACTAACGGCTTGATATATTACTCAAGCATAAAACATACATCATGTCTACAAAATTTGAAACACGTTATGCAAATAGCCCAGAAACGGTAAAAACATATAACACAACTCAATTAAGAGATAAATTTTTAATTGATAAACCTATGGTAGCAGGTGAAATCAATCTAGTATACACACATTATGACCGTTATATCGCTGGTGGTGCAGTACCTACTCTACCATTAAAGCTAGAGTCTATTGCCCCATTAAAGTCCGAAAACTTTCTGGACCGTCGCGAGATGGGAATTATTAATGTTGGTGCCGCTGGCAAAATAGAAGTAGATGGAACAACCTATGAACTTGCTCATAAAGACGCTTTATACATAGGAATGGGTGCAAAAAACGTGGTATTCCATAGTGTGAATAATAGTGATCCAGCAAAATTCTATATTAATTCTGCTCCAGCACACGCTTCTTATCCTACTCAAAAAACTAGTCTTGCCGAGGCTAATAAAATAGAATTAGGAAGTTTAGAAACGGCAAATCATAGAACCGTTTCTCAAATGATTATAGGTGGAATCATCACTACATGTCAACTACAAATGGGAATGACAGAACTTAAAGTAGGTAGTGTATGGAACACCATGCCTGCGCACGTCCATGATCGTAGAATGGAAGTTTACTTTTATCTAGATGTACCACAAGATCAAGCCGTGTGTCACTTTATGGGACAACCTCAAGAAACACGTCATATATGGATACATAACCATCAGGCAGTAATTTCTCCACCATGGTCTATTCACTCAGGTTCTGGAACTTCTAACTATACCTTTATATGGGGAATGGCTGGAGAGAATCTGGATTATAATGATATGGACGTTGCAAAAATTACAGACCTTAAATAAATAGCTATGAATCTATTTGATATTAAAGGTAAAATAGCACTGATTACCGGTAGTACACACGGGCTAGGTATGTCTATGGCACATGGATTAGGACTTGCTGGAGCTACTATTATAGTAAATGGAAATTCATCACAGCAAAAAATAGATGATGCCGTTGCGCATTATAAAGAAGCTGGAATCAATGCTGTAGGTTACAAATTTAATGTCTCTGATGAAAAAGCCGTTATTACCGCCATTAGTAAAATAGAATCTGAAGTAGGTCCTATAGATATTCTTATCAATAATGCTGGGATCATTAAAAGAGTTCCACTAGTAGATATGGATGTGGAAGAGTTCAAACAAGTTGTGAACATTGATTTAGTGAGCCCTTTCATTGTTTCTAAGCACGTTGTAAAAGGCATGATGGAACGTAAAGCTGGCAAGATCATCAACATTTGTTCTATGATGAGTCAGCTAGGTAGAAATACCGTAGGTGCTTATGCTGCTGCAAAAGGTGGACTGGTCATGCTTACTAAAAACATGGCTACAGAATGGGCTAAACATAATATCCAAGTTAACGGAATAGGCCCAGGATATTTTGCCACAACACAAACCGCACCTATACGTGTAGATGGTCATCCATTTAATGACTTTATCGTCAACCGCACGCCAGCAGCAAAATGGGGTGATCCAGATGATCTTGCAGGTGCAGCAATTTTTCTATCTTCAAAAGCAAGTGATTTTGTAAACGGTCATATTTTATATGTAGATGGTGGTATTCTTGCCACTATAGGTAAACCATCAAACGAAGATTAAATGAGATACTTAACCATACTCCTAGGTGCATTTTCAGTTCTTTTCATCAGTTGTGATGAGAAGAAGGAAGATGCTTTTTTTATGCTCCATAACGAAATCGATATCGCAAGAACTGAGGTTGTGGTCATCTCTAAAAAACAGCTTTTAGAAAAACTACCTGATTTTGATGAACGCCACGTGCTAATTCTTAAAGATACTTCAGGAACGCCTATTCCATATCAACTAGATGATTTGAACCAAGATCACATATGGGATGAAATAGCTATGGCAGTAGACTTTACTCCTAATGAAGAGAAGAAAGTTATCGTTTCCGCTTCCGCGAAAGCAGGACAAAAACAACCACAATTCTCTAAAATGACGGATGTCCATTTTGGAGTAGGAAAAGCTAAGCCAGAAGCTACTGAAGTCCATAAATATACACGTAGTTATGATCCAAGAGAAAAGGACTCGTTGTTCTTTCAAATGGAAGGACCATCATGGGAGAATGACAAAGTGGGATTCCGCATGTATTTTGATCCTCGCAATGGCATAGACATTTTTGGTAAAACTACTGAAGAACCAACCTTACACAAACAAGGATTAAGCACCAACTATCACGAGAAAGCTGATTGGGGAATGGATATTCTAAAAGTAGGAAACTCTCTAGGTGCTGGATCCATCGCTTTTAAACATCAAGATTCATTGTACAGACTTACTGGCTGGAACGGCACTCGATTTGAAGCCATAGCTGAAGGTCCGGCAAGAGCTATTTTTAAAATGACCTACTTAGATGAACCCATAGGCGATCAATCCTATCATATCGTTCATACCATAACCATTGAGCGAGGTGACTGGTTTTATAAAAGTGATATAGAAGTCCATGGTGTTCTCAATGGAATAGAATTAGTTACCGGTATCGTAGATTTAAAAGAGAATAGTTTTGATACCATAGATAATAGTAAAGGAGAAAAGACTTTATTCTCTTATGGTAAACAATCAGAAAACGATGATAATTTAGGTATGGCTATCATTACAAACAATAAAAATGTAACTAGTTACCCTGCACCTATCAATGGCGATGGAATCACAAATACACATCTTTTAAATCTAGGTAATGGAAAAAATCACAACTTCTATTTTATGAGCGGTTGGGAAGCAAGTGACACACAATTCAAGACGATTGAAGGTTTTGAAAAACTTTTAGAACAATCTACAAAAATGATCAATTCACCTATTACAATTCAATAACCAACTTATATGAAAATTAAACATATCATATTTTTATTTCTAGCAGCTATCCTTAGTAATAGCTGTGCTGAAATTCAATCAACAAAAACCTTAAGACTTGCACATAGTGTAGACACACAACATCCTGTACATAACGGAATGGTAGTGCTAGGTGAAAGCTTAGAAAGAATATCTGAAGGAAAGTTAAAGGTACAAATATATCCTAATGGCCAACTAGGTGGTGAGCGAGAGAGTATCGAGTTATTACAAATAGGTAGTCTAGATATAGCAAAAGTAAGTGCTGGAGTTCTTGAAAACTTTATACCAGAATATAAGGTATTCAGTATTCCATATCTATTTAGAGATAAGAATCATATGCATGATATATACGATGGTAAAGTAGGTAAAGGGATCTTATCTCAAGGTAATAAGTTTAATCTAGAAGGATTAACTTTTTATGATGCTGGTAGCCGTAGTTTTTATACAAAATCGACACCTATTAACTCACCAGATGATATTAAAGACATGAAGATACGTGTAATGAAAAGTAATATGGCTATTGCTATGATTAACGATTTAGGTGGTGCTCCTACTCCTATTTCTTATGGAGAATTATATACAGCATTACAGCAAGGCGTGGTAAGCGGTGCCGAAAATAATATACCAAGTTACTTCACATCTAAACACTATGAGGTTTGTAAATTTCTAAGTCTTGACGAGCATACTTCTGTACCTGACGTGTTAGTTATAGGAACAGAAACATTAAAACGATTGAGCGATCAAGAAAAAAAATGGTTGAATCAAGCTGTTGAAGAATCTAAAATTGCACAACGTAAATTATGGGAACAATCTGAAAAAGAATGTTTGGAAAAAGCAGTAGAAAGCGGCGTTCAAGTGTTTTATCCTGATAAGAAACCATTTCAAGATGCTACTGTTGAACTAGTCAACGAGTTTAAAAAAGATCCATTACTAGGTGCATTAATCCAATCGATTCAAAACAATTAATCATGAGAAAGACGATAGATTCTATTTTAGGCAAATTATGCCTTTTACTACTCACTATAATGCTATTTGCTGTGGTATGGCAAGTAATAGCTCGTTTTATATTACAGTCTCCTAGTACAATAACTGATGAAATTTCTAGCTACTCACTCATTTGGGTAGGGTTATTAGGTGCTGCATATGCCACTGGTCAACATTTACATCTAGCCATTGACCTTATACCTGAAAAGCTAGTTGAAAAAAACACCAGACTTTTTGACGGCTTTGTTCACTTATGCGTTTTTTCTTTTGGATTTTTTGTTATGATTATAGGTGGCTGGAGATTATGCCAACTTAGTTTTCAATTTGAACAAAAGTCAGCTTCACTAGGTATACCGCTAGGATTTGTCTATTTAGTCGTTCCACTAGCCGGCATATTGATTTGCTATTTCAGTATCGACACATTTTTTAAAAAAGTAATCTCTTCTAAAGCTTAAATCATGAATTATATAGAAATTTTAATACTAGTATTGAGCTTTTTAGTGTTTTTATCATTGCGTGTACCTATTGCCTATGCTATAGGTCTTGCCGGTTTTATTACACTGGTTTATTCCATGCCATTTCTTCCATCGGTGACCACAATGGCGCAACGTATGGCGACATCATTAGATAGTTTTACCTTAAGTGCTATACCTTTCTTTATTCTTGCTGGTCAGATTATGAATCGTGGTGGTATCGCTGTACGACTTATCAATTTTGCCAAGGCTATCGTAGGTCCATTACCTGGTGGTCTTGCCTTTGTAAATATTATTTCTTGCATGCTTTTTGGAGCGATATCAGGTAGTGCTGTGGCTGCTGCAAGCGCCATAGGTGGATTTATGAATCCTATGATGGAAAAAGATGGATATAGTAAACCATTTAGTGCTGCCGTAAATATCACAAGTGCAACGACTGGTTTAATAATCCCACCTAGTAATGTATTAATTGTTTATTCTCTTGCTAGTGGTGGAGTTTCTATCGCTGCCTTATTTATCGCAGGATATGTTCCAGGTTTACTATTAGGTCTAGCTTTAATGATTGTTGCAGCTATTTATTCTATCATCAAAAAATATCCAACTGATAAGCTGGTAAGTGTAAAAGTGTTTATAAAAAGATTTTTTGATGCGCTACCTAGTTTAATGCTACTTGTTGTAGTCATAGGTGGTATTGTAGGTGGAATATTTACCGCGACTGAAGCTAGTGGAGTTGCTGTAATATATACGCTTGTACTAGGTTTTGTTTATAAAGAGATCAAGTTAAAGGACTTATCACCTATTCTACTAGAAACCATTAAAACTAGCTCAATTGTACTATTATTAATTGCTACTTCTATAGCCATGAGTTGGGTAATGTCCTATGAAAACATTCCACAAGAAATAAGTGATGCACTTTTAGGAATTAGTGATAATCCTATCATCATCTTAATATTAATCAATCTTATTTTATTATTTGTAGGGATTTTTATGGACATGACGCCTGCGGTACTCATCTTCACTCCTATTTTCTTACCTATCGTAACAGCAATGGGAATGGATCCTATCCACTTTGGAGTTATTATGATTATGAACCTGTGTATAGGACTATGTACGCCACCTGTAGGATCTGTACTCTTTGTAGGTTGCAGTGTTGCAGATCTCAAAATACAGAAAGTCATACGTCCTATGCTACCATTATTTGTAGCGATGATTGCTGTTCTAGTTATGGTTACTTATTTTGAAGATATTACCTTATGGTTACCTAGAGCATTTGATTTAATGGACTAGTCGACTATTTCAATATTCAATAAAAAAACCTGCTATCGATTAATAGCAGGTTTTTTTTGTGATGTTACGCTTTCGCGAAAGCGTACTAATTATCAAACTCAAAGTAATTCACAGCATTGTGATAGCATATATCACTTACAATTTTCCCTAGCCACTGCTCATCTGCGGGAAGTTCTCCATGGACAACATCATTGCCTAATAAATTGCACAAGATGCGACGAAAATACTCATGACGTGGAAAACTTAAAAGGCTACGTGAGTCTGTCAACATACCTACAAAAGTGCTTAAAACACCAAGACTAGAAATTGTATTGAGCTGTTTTTCCATGCCATCTTTTTGATCTAAAAACCACCACGCTGCACCATATTGCACCTTACCTCGTATCGTACCATCATTAAAATTACCGACCATAGTTGCAATCATTTCATTGTCTGCAGGATTGAGATTGTAGATTATGGTTTTTGCCAGTTGATCAGTACTATCCAGTTCGTTCAAATAACCACTTATAGACACCGCATGAGAAAAATCACCTATAGAGTCAAAACCAGTGTCAGGACCTAATTGCGATAACAATCTTTTATTATTGTTTCTAATTGCACCTACATGAAACTGTTGCGTCCATTTACGTTTGTGGTACATTTTACTTAATTCTAGCATCACTTTACCTGCAAAGTATTGTACTTGTGCAACAGATAATTGCTTGCCGTTTCTAACATTTTGAAACAAAGAATCCAGATTAAAATCTGCAGTTGTGCTGTGGTAAATTTGTTCCAATCCATAATCTGCGAGACGGCAACCATTCTGGTGAAAATAGTCTACGCGGTTTTCTAGTGCGACTAATAGTGCATCATAATCATCAATATTGTTACCAGTTACTTCTTCTAATTTACTTAGATAAGCATTATAACTGACAGCATCAACTACCCCAAAAGCCTTATCTGGTCTAAATGTAGGTAGGACTTTAGGTGATAATGTTTGAGATTTAATACTGTTGTGATATTCTAGACTATCGATAGGGTCATCAGTAGTGCACAATAACTCTACATTTTGCTGCTGTAATAAGCCTATTGTACTATGAGATGACTGTTGTAGTAATTCATTTGTTTTTTGATAAACGGCTGCGGCGTTACTTTCTGTTAATAAATCTGCAATTCCAAAATAACGTTGCAATTCTAAATGTGACCAGTGGTACAAAGGATTTCTAACCGTATAAGGAACTGCACTAGCCCATTTATGAAACTTTTCTTCATCTGTAGCGTTTCCAGTAATGTACTTTTCATTAATCCCTAGTGCTCGCATAGCACGCCATTTATAATGGTCGCCAGCCAGCCATACTTGGGTACAGTTCTCATATTGCCGATTAGTGGCAATATCTTTAGGAGACAAATGATTGTGATAATCTATAATAGGTAATTCTTTTGCAAAGTTGTGATAGAGACGTTTTGCAAAATCACTTTGCAATAAAAAATCATCATGAATAAAGGCGCTCATATATGTAAATTATAGAAACAAATATGCCTTTTATAAACAGCAATTCCAACCTGTAAGAGGTTGGAATTGTGTGTAAAGATTCTTTTACAGTACGATAATCGTGTATTAATGGGATACTTCTATACTGTACAATTTTACCTTTGAATATCCAGCTGGATCTGTCGTTTGTATATAGTTACCTGCTTTAAAATAATTATCAAAAGGCCATTTTGCTAAACTTATATCTTGAAATACGTGTGATTGACCATTTACAATGACCTCTAGACGTCCTGTCGAGGCTCTAATTTCTAAATCAAAAGGGTCATAACCTACCAGTCCAAAATTATGAGATATATCTCCCCAAACATTACTGTCTCTTGTGATGATATTATCTCCCGATAAGCTATCATCTTCTAGCGTTTTTTTATAAGCAAATAGATTTCCATCGCGCCACTGCAATTTCAATAATGGCGGAGCAGAATCACTTGATAAGTTCAATCTAGCAAGGTCTGACGGTTTTATAATTCCATGAATTTGCGCCATAATAAAACGGTCTTTGGTTAGACTGCCAGTTCCTGTATTATCAGACGCTTCCAGTACCTGCATGCGTACTTTTAAAATTCCACCATCACTTAAACTCCAGTTATATCTAGAATTAGATGGATTAATCAATTCTCTTAATTCTGTACGTGGATAAGAGCTATTTGCGGTGGTAGCACCATTAGGGTCAAATTGCGTATAAAAAATGATTCCGTTACCATCTTCATCATCATACATAAAACCATCTAATGCACTTATGTTGCGATAACCGCCATCGTTAATTTGAGATGGAGAAAATTCATCTGGACTACCATCATTATTATTATCAAATGGCACTGTCACTTTCCAATTAGAAAAATCAAAACTTGAAGCTGCTGGATCTGGCTCATTAGGCACAACAATTTCAATGCGTTCTGGTGTTTCTTCCTCGCTATTACATGAGGTAATAAGTATCATAGCAAGTATTAATAATGCAATTTTTTTCATCTTTTTTAATTTAATATAATTCCTGTATAATTCAAATACAGGTAGTTTTCTACAACTGCGTTATTTCAAAATCTGCAAAAAGTACTTGCTCATCTCTCAATTGACCAGCGTGTTTTAAACTGCGATAAATTCCCCATTTGGGTCTTAAGAACTGCGCTTTTGTCTTCCACATTCTTAAATTTCCTGTATAAGATAAGAGTTCTTTTTGATCTCGCTTTCGCGAAAGCGTAACTTCTAGCTTCCCTTCTTCTCCATAAGTAATAATTTCCTTAACCATAATCCATTCACCTAAGAAAGGTTCTAAATCAGTACTTGCAATAGACTCTTGAGTTAGAAATTTAGAAAATCGGATATCAAAACTCTTTTTATCGTTCTTATCTCTCAGAGTGTATGTCAGTGTAGGCATCTTATCTTCTGGTCCACCGACGGCCTTAATTTGATGTATATGAGTAAATCCAGATGATGCTTGAAAATTTTTATCTAACTTAAATAACCAGGTGTAAATATGCGTTTCTCCTGAAGTTCCTAGAACCTGTTCTGGAGATTTTCCATAAGTCTTAATTTCAGTACGCGAGCGATCAAATTTCTTACATCGATCTGTATCCTTTTCAACATGAGCATGAAAAACAAACACATCTTTCTCTAGAGAATCATCATACTGTTGAGTAATGTGGTCCCCAAAACTGGGATGACTGCAATCACTAACTTCAACTACATTATGTCCAGGAGACAACACACTATTAATGAGTTCATAAGTCTTTTTTGAACGATCAGCTTGTAATTGTGTTACTACATCAACAGCCCTATCTTGCTTAAAAAGCATGGATAAGGCTGCTATTAATATAAATATTTGCTTCATGTTACTTCACTAGGAACTGGATGGTTTCAGAACCTTGATGTGCATTAATTTTTACAAAATATGTACCAGTATTAAGATTACTTACATCTACTCTAGATGTATATTCTTTAATTGATATCAATTGTTGACCTGTTAAGCTATAAATCGTTAATGAGGTCCAGTTTTCATCTTCTAACTCTATCGATAAGAAATTAGTTGCTGGATTAGGATATAATTTAACCGCACCAAGATTATCACTAGAAACTGAAAGTGTGTTTTGTGTTCCAGGTGTCCCTAATTGACTAGCTGTACCAAAAGTTGCTGTAGCTGCAGTCCATGCGGTTGCAAGGTCATTTGCATTTACATCAAAAGTATTAGACTCTATACTACCACCACCAGAGAATGCCATCATAGGAAAACCTATAGGCATTGTACCATAGCCATAATCATACTCTACTCTGTCGATTTCAGTTCCACTAGCACTTACTAAAGCGATCCCATCTATTTCATTATCATTAGGTGTTCCATCATCAAAAGAGGATTCATTATTAAATCTAGGGAAGTTAGAACCTACACCAGGTGTTGCTGTACCACCAGGAGGAGAATCAAACCCATATTCATAAGCGACTGCTGGAATTCCTCCATTAAGGGTAGCATCACCACTAGCAGCAAGAACTGCATAACTATTTGCAGGAACAACAGTACTTAAAATGATTTCATGTGCACGACCGCTTGAAGAAGCATCCACAATAGTCCATCCCATTAAATCTATAGAAGCCGCGGTTGTATTATAAACTTCAAAATATTCCCTTTCATCTTCAGAACCGTTAGGATCTATCATTAATTCAGTGATCACTATATCTCCTGCTCCTAATGCTGGTGTACCACCAGAATTACTATTTGCAGTACCTGGTGTACCTACCATCATGTCAGTACCATATATTGCAGTACTAGGCAACCAGTTTGCGGCAACATCATTTGATGCACTGTCTAATGTTGCAGCATCTAATTGATAAGAAACATCACTAGCCGCTCCCATCGCTGGCCAAGCATTTAACCCAGCATATCCAAATCCATAAAGAATCTGATCGATAACAGTTCCTGATGCGGTTTCTAGACGAATTCCATCATCATTAGTGGAACCATTAGCATAGGTACTTTCATTATTCCATGTAGGAAAGTTAGTTCCTACTCCAGGAGTTGCTGGTCCACCTATAGGACTATCATAACCGTACTCATAAATAGAGTTAGTTATACCACCATTTAATAAAGGATCATCATTTGCTACTAGTACAGCATATCCATTTGCTGGAACCATAACTGGCACCGCAGATGTGATAACATGCGCACGACCACTACTAGACTCATCATTGATAATCCATCCATTCATATCAATTGCTGTACTAGTTGTGTTATAGACTTCAAACCATTCTTGTTCTCTTTCAGTACCATTAGGGTCTATCATAATCTCGGAAACTATAATATCTCCTGGATTTTGAGCAAATGCAACCATTCCTAGAAACATTGCTATTAGAGGTAATTTTGTTTTCATAATTGTTATTTATATGGTTAAGTTGATAATTGTAGAAAGTATTTAAGTCGTTCTTTAATAACTTTCGATATGATATGATTCAATCTTAAATGATTAAAGATTGAATCATATTATTTGTTTGATATTCTATCCCGCAGGATTAAAATCGTCAGTCACATCTACGGCACCAAATTCAGTTAACACACGATCTGTAACTATAAACCAGTCAAAATTGAAGTATGCAGGTACTGTAGCACTACTACTACCTGGTGTAATTCTTAATTCCAGTACATTATTAATATTTGTTTGACCAGGAATGAATCCATTAAGTCTCACTGCGTGTAGTTTCCAATTACCACCAGTGTTTGCATTTGATCCTTGTAAACTTCTTCTGTTTGAAGAACTGGTACCACCTATATATATCTTAAATGCCATATCTGTATTTTCTGTATTCATCCAGAAATGTAAAACCGGATTATCACCATAATTACCTGAATCTAAAATATTTGCTACAGTAGGACTTGTTGACGTTTGATGAACTTTTGCACGAGCTACAGTTGAACTAGTTGACGTATTCATTTCTAAAGCGTAGTAATCATTACCTGGGAAAGGTGGTGGAGCTACATTACCATTTATTGATGCCACAGCATTAGGATCTTTACTGAAATCAACTACAAATACAGAACTAGGATCTGAATCAAATTCATATAGTTGTTCAAACTGTCCATTGATATAAGGCAAACCAGATTCTGTTATTGTTCCTCCACCTTGAAAATTAAGATTTACATCAACATAGCCAGTAACCACAGATGATGGCACGTCAAATCTAATTTCTGTTGGTGACTGACTATTAATTGTAATAGGTGTTCCGTCTACATCACCATCCGTAATTAGGTTCATATCTTGTCCTGTAACAATCACCTCATTATCACGAGTTAATACTGCTGGAAAACCACCAATAGTAGGTTGTGGTAAAATAACCTCAAAATTAGTAGCAGCTACTATTGAAGCTTCACCAGACGCTGTTAAGTAGGTTAAAACGACATCAACAAAACCTACATTATTAGGTACTCTAACGACTAAAGCTTGTTCTTCTTGAAACTCTATAGTTCCAGCGGTGCCACCGAAGTTTACACCTGTCACACCAACAAGATCAGTTCCTATAATATTAATTATTGAATTGACATCAGCAGTTGCAGGTAATGCTGTAGTTACTGTAGGTATAGGATAAGTTACAGTAAGAGATTGTTGACTTACTGCTTCTTTACCTTGCTCAGTGACCACCTTTATAACACCAGAAACAGCATTGTTAGGGACCTGAATTTGTAAACGTTGACCTGTTATACGAGATGTAATTGTTGCTTCAACTTCACCTATATATGCTTCTGTTGAAAAATTTAAAAACGTACCATCAATATCTACTAATGAGTTGACGGCAGCTGTCCCTGGCGAAAAGCCAGTTATAGTAGGCTGTTCAGCTTTAATTTCTGCAACAGTCTGATCGATTTCTACATCTGCATCACAGGCTATTAGTATTACAGCCATAACAGATAAAACTGTCAATATTTTATACAAATTTTTCATTATTGAACTTTTTAATCGTTATTAATTAATCCTATATTTTTTTGATCAGTACCGGCGTTTATAAGACCTGATCCATTTTTAACTTTAAAGTTTTCTGTGTTTTCCCATTTGGGATTGAAACGCTCTAAATTGATTTCTTGAGCATTTGCACTCAATTTTACTTTACCACTATTAAATACTACACAATTTTCTATGACATGGTTGTTTCCCTTAAGATGAACGATACTAGAGGTCGCTCTAGAATTATCTATAACAGAATTTTTAATATGAACATTCTCAATTCCATTCACCTTAATGATTCTTCCTTTATCTGAATCATCAACTCTATAGAAAATACAGTGATCAATTAAAAGATGACCACCTCTAGTACCTGGATCGATACCTGATCTTGTATAATTTATCGCAAACTGATCAATATCAATGAATGAGCTATTTTCTATTCTAATATGCTCTGCATTGTATTTTCCAGTTTCATCATTTTCATAAGAAAGATTAAGTCCTCGATAAGAATCTTTAAACCTTGAGTTCTTAATTGAAATGGTATCTGCTTTAGTACCTGCATATGCTTTAAAAATAGCACCACCATCAGTATTTTTGAAATTTATAAATGTGACATCTTCTAAGTAAAGACTATATAAATCACTTGATGGGTTATTAGAAGATGTAATACCATATTTAACCGTTTCAGACGTAGTATATCCATCAATATGAATTCCTTTAATCTTTAGTTCGTTTGCACCATTTAATCTGAAAATGTATTGAGGTGCCTTATCCGCCTCTTCACTAATTTTTAAAAAGGTTTTATCATTTCCACGCCCTATGATGGTAAGGTTTTGAGAAAGTTTAATTGCTTTAGTAATAAAATAGTTTCCTTCTGTCAATTTAAGAATGGTAGGTCCAGACATATTCTTAATTGCTTTTTCTAGAGTTTTCTCTCCTGGCTCAACATCTAAAACTGTAACAGCAATATCTTTTGATAAGTTTCTAAGTTCATCTATTTTAATAAAACTAACACCTGCTTGTGAAGTTAATGCGATAGCTGGCTTAAAATTACCTGGGACAATCGCGCCTGCTCTAAGTTGAGACCTCAATGCTCCAGTAGCATCTACTCTCACCTTGGGACTAGTTTTCACTCCAGCTAGTAACGCATCACTGTCTGCCGTTGGAATATAGATCCCATTAGCCGCTTCTAATTTAAAATCAACAACATCTACACCGTTAAAATCTTCTATTAACGTGGAGTTCACCTTATTTCCAGCCATCGAAATACCACTGATGTCATCACCAGATAATATGGCTAAACCTCTATTTGAATTATAGATTAAGTTATTTTCAAACTTTGTATTTACTGGTGCAACGGTAGCATTACTTCTAGAACCTATACCTAGCGTGACTGGAGAGCAGTTTATTATTGTATTGTTTTGAATAATTCCATCCACAACTGGATCGTATTCATTTAACTCAGAATTAGGTATTCCATTCATTACACAAATCGGAGCGCGTAAGTCCTTTCCTGTTGTTCCTATAATAATATTATTACGTATAATATTACCTTTATTGATCATTCTGATACCGCCTGTTTTAGGGAGATTATTACCTATAATAACATTACCTTCTATGATATTATAATCACCATGTCGTAAAGTAATTGTCCCTTCACTTTCTAGTATCAAATTATTACGCACTACGTTGTGTGCAGATTTAATAGAGATTATCTCCATCTCACCACTACATCTCTCAAAAAAATTGTTTTCTACAATAGTTCTAGAAGATTGTTTTGAATAGGTAGATGTACCTATTCTAATGGTTTCTCCACCGTTAAAACCTAATGGTAAACGTTCTCCAAAATAATTATGATCTATTCTGTGATTATTAACAATACTATTCTTCAAACGTACCGCTATTGCAGGTCCTTTATTAAGTTTCCCTAAAAGGCTACAGTGATCTATTCTATTATTTTTACCATGTAAAGCGATGTAATAATTAGTAATATCTCTAGAGTCTGGATTTACATTTATTATAGCACTGTTAGTTAATCTAGAATTAGTTGCAGGTGTATCACTATCTGCCTCAAAGCGTACGACATTATTTTTACCAACATTTCCATTTTCAAACCATAATCCATGTACTTCTAGATAATCACCACCTATTCTCAAAGTTGAATTCCCTGTAAGCTTAACACTTCCTGCTGTTTCCGATCTTAATACAATAGGCTTTTGTGCAGTTCCTATTGCTTTAAATTTTATTTCGACATCTTTCCATTCTTTATTGATCATTACAATGGTGTCGCCCGGTTGCGCATTTTTAATAGCTTGAGAAAGTTCACTTGCATCACTAACAGGTATAGTCTGCGCTTTCGCGAAAGCGAGACACAAAAGAAACCAAATGACTATATTGACTTTAATTTTCATTAATACCCTACATTTTGTGCAACTGATGGATTTAAATCTATCTCATACTGAGGTATAGGTAATAGAGTTTGAAACTGCTGAATAGGTTGGGTATTAAATGCAGGTTCATTAGGATCATTGTATTGAAAATCAGTGGCAAAATGATTGTTCATTACGGTAACAGCACGGCCGGTGCGCAGAAGGTCAAACCATCTATGGTTTTCAAAAGCAAATTCTTTACGTCTTTCTTCTTCTAATGCAAGTTTAAAATCAAAGTAAGTGCTGGTCTGTGCTGAAGTTAGAACTGGTTGTCCTGCTCTTAATTTCACGTCATCAACAAGACCTATCGCCTCTGTATTAGGGCCACCATTATTTTCATTTATTGCCTCAGCCAATAGTAATATTACATCTGCATATCTTGATATTACCCAATCATTAGGAGCATCATCAACATTAGAAAATGTACTGTTATACTTACTAACAAATCTTTCTATATTAGTATTCCCACTATTGTCTACCCAAGAAACTGCAAAATTTGTTCTTGCTCTAGGGTCATTTGTGGCATATAAAGTTTCCATACCTTCAGTAGGTACATTTAACTCATCACCACCACCAAAAATGACAGCATTCTCACTTTGTAATGGAGAGAAAAGATTTGCAAAAGGTGAGCCTAATCCTAGAAGGCCTGATTGATATCTTACTGCAAATATAATTTCATCGTTATATTCATTATTAAAATCAAATACGTCTTCATAATTATCTAGTAACATTTTACCGCTTAAAGTGGCTACATCTCTTAACACTATTTCTGCCCTCGCAACACTAGTTGCAGAACCTTCTGTTAAAAGTGCTTTTCCCAATTCTGCTCCTGCAGCCCATTTTGTGGCACGACCTACTTCACTACTACCGTATTCTTCTGGTAAGTTTTCATAGGCAAATTCTAAATCTTCAATAATCACTTCATAAGCCTCTTCAATACTTTTACGTTCTAAATTTCTAGCGTCAGCAGCGTCAATACTTTCAGTTATTACAAATACACCACCATATAATCTTACTAAATTAAATAAGGAATGTGCTCTTAAGAAACGTGCTTCTCCTTCATATTGTGCTGCCAGATCTATATCATCAACAACCGCTAGGTTTTCTAAAACATGGTTACTTAGACCTATAGTTTTATAACTAGCTCTCCAATAACTAGCTGTAAATTCATTTAAAGGATTAGAAACAAATCGATCTAATTGTCTATACGGAACATTTGCATTTACCGAATTATCAAAACTAAGTTGGGTATTATCACTACGTAATTCTGTCACTACCCATTCATCTAATTGTTTAAGGTGTAATGAATTATAGATCCCTATAACACCTAGGTTAACTTCATTAGTATTAGAATAAAAACCATCTGCACCTATATCTGATATGGGCTGTAAATCTATAGGATCATCACAAGATTGAAAACCTACAATTATGGCTACTACTGCTGTTATTTTAATTATATAATTCTTCATCATTGTTTTATTTTTAGAAAGTAATATCAATTCCTGCTGCAAATTGTCTAGTTAAAGGGTCAGCACCTCTTTGATAACCTGACACTAATGGAGATGCATATTGACTAGAAGTACGCAGTGCTTCAGGATTATTTCCATAATAATCATCTGCAAAAAAGTAAAGCAAGTTTTGAGCTGATGCAAAAATCCTTACAGAATCAAGACCTAAAGTTTCTGTTACTTTATCATTAAAAGTATATCCAAAAACCGCTTCCCTTAATGCGATATAACTAGCGTCTTGAATTAGATAGTCTGTAGCGGTCCATTCACGACCATTTCTACCAGTAGGTAAAGATGCTGGGACATCCTCGTGTACCCATCTATTTTGTAAAAAGTCACTTTGTAGAGTTCTAGTTTCAAGATAAAAACCATCACCATAGTACACTTCAGCTCCATGACTACCTTGCCATAAGAAGTAAAGGTCAAAGCCTTTATATTTTAAGGTGTTACTAATTCCCCATGTAAAATCAGGGAATGGACTTCCTAATGTAGTTCTATCTGCAGTAGTTATTACACCATCACCATTGATATCTGCTACTCTAATACCACCAGGAGCATCCTCTGCAGAGCTTGCATTCATTGGGTCATCAATCTCTGCCTGACTTTGCCATACACCTATAGAACGATATCCATAAAATTGTATCGCCTCTTCTCCTACTCGAGAAATATACTGATCTTCTCTTTCTCCATTATTAATGAATTGTTCTTCACCACCAAGAGAAATTAATTTATTTTGATTTGTACTAATATTAGCAGATGCTACCCAATTCAATTCCCCAAAGTCAAAGTTTGTTGTTACAACAAACTCAAAACCTTGATTTTGAATCTTACCTACATTATTAATAAAACTATCGTGTCCGGTAGCATAAGATACGTTTTGGTTAAGTAATAAGTCTTGAGTTAAGGCATAATAATAATCTGCTGTAAATGAGATTCTCTTGTCCAGAATAGAAGCATCAATCCCTAGATCATATGAGTCCGTTTGTTCCCAGCTGATACTTCTGTTAGCAAGAACATCCCCATTTTCTGCAAGACCAGATATGATAGATCCAGCACCTTCACCTAAAGAATAGTTAGTAGGGAATAAAAGGTTAGTAAAAGAATAGTTGTCAATATTATTGTTTCCTACAACACCATAACTAGCTCTTAATTTTAATTGATTTAAGAATGATATATTCTCATTGAAAAATTTCTCATTGTGCACATTCCATCCAGCACTTGCCGATGGGAAGAAACCATATTTGTTGTTTGGACCAAAAAGAGAGCTACCATCTACTCTTGCTGCAAATGATACTAAATATTTATTATCAAAACCATAGTTCACACGTGCTAATCCAGACAATAATCCTATTTCTTCTTTAAGAGTAAAAGTATTATCTGCGTCAATGATGGTCGCTGCATTAATAGTTGAGATATAATCTGTAGGGAAATTAGAACCTAGAATTGAAGATGTTTTTAGAAATGTATATTCATAAGTACCTCCTAATAAAGCATTGAAATCATGTTTTCCTCTAGAATAATTATAGTCTAATGTATGTTCTGTGATAACTCTATTACGAATAGAATTCACATCTTCAGAGAAGGACTGACCATCTCTTCTAGCGATTGAGTTTCTAAACTCCTCATCATTTCTCATTCTTAAATAAGCACCAATTCTACCTTTATAATTAAGATTCTTTGCTACTTTCCAGTCTAGCTTACCATCTGCTACAAATCGATATTCGTATCTAACACGTTTCTCATTTTCTAGTCGAGCTAACGGATTGTTATTATTAGTTCCCCAGATACTAGATTGAGTAAAGTCTTGTTGTACACCATTTTCATCTATATAACTAAAATCTATATTTCTAAAGTGTCTAGCATGAGCATAGCTACCTACTGGTTCTCCAGTTAAATCGCTAGAGAATTGATTGTGACGTGGAGCAAAAAAACCATAATTACGAGCAAAATCGGAAAACTGTTGAGCACTACGACGCTGTCTAGAATAGGAAGGCCTAAAGTTTAAACCTAGTTTTACTTTATCACTCAGTTTAGTATTAAATCTAGCTTGAAGATTTAAAGCACGATATTCATTATCTTTTACTAATCCTTCATCCTGTACAAACTGACCAGAGAAATAATATTTAGTAAGTCTACTTCCTCCACCTACATCAAATTGATAATTTTGTATTGTGACATCTTCTCTTTTTGCCTCTTCTAGCCAGTCTGTCCCATTACCACTTGCACTTGTGTTTTGAGCTAAAATACGTCGAGCAATTTCTAGATTTGAATAACCTATCACAGCAGGATCACGATTTTCATTAAGAGCATTGGCATTTTCTGCTATTTGCCTTTCATTACGAGTAAAATCTGTAAACTCAGTAGTATTTAATAAATCTGGTAACCTTAATACTGATTTTACACCTGTAAAAGCCTTAAAACTAAAACTAGGTTCTCCATCACCGTCTTTTGTTGTGACTAGTATAACTCCATTTGCACCACGAGAACCATATAATGCAGCAGAACTAGCATCTTTAAGAACTTCAATTGATTTAATTGAACTAGGATTAATAAATTCTAAAGCATCTTCAATCGGGAAACCATCTACTACAATTAATGGACTGCTGCTAGCTGTTATTGAGGAAAGTCCACGTATACTAATCTGTGGTGCCTCACCTACTTGACCTGATGTATTTGTTATTTGTACACCAGCAAGTTTTCCTTTAAGAGCATCTGCAACGCCAGAATACGATAGATCATCTAAGTTTTCATTTTTAAGTTGAGCTACTGAATTTGTTAAGTTACTCTTTGAAGATTTTCCATATGCCACAACAATTACTTGATCTAAGGTCTCTTGATCTTCTTGCATAATGACTTCAAAAAAGTTCTTATCACCTACAAGAACATTGACCGTTTTAAAACCTAAAGAACTTACAACTAGAACATCATCTGGTTTTGCCTGAATGGTAAACTTACCATCCAGATCAGTGACAGAGGCTCTATTTGTATTCAAAATTTGAATAGTAGCACCCAGAATAGGTTCTAGGTCTGCACCTGAAGTCACTGTCCCAGTAACTTCTTTTAAGTCTTGTGCCAAGGAAATAATAGGCAAAATAAATAGACAGATGATGAAAAGAATTTTTCTCATAAAAACATTTTGTTTCACAGAAATCCTCACCCATATAAATAGAGTCAAATTTGACAAATACTTAAGAGCAAAATCCCCTAAGACCATCTATTTTTACAAAGTGAAAGAGTTCTACTCTTTTATTAATTATTTATTACTTAATGTGAATAGCACGAGTGGCAGCTCGTGCTATTTTTTATTATTACTTTTTTGTGTATTTGCGTAATGCAGCAAAGTGAATATTTAAAGCTTCAAGAGCATCGTCACTTTTTTTATTTTTTATAGCTTCTACGATATCCGTATGTTCACCTACTAACTTAATGGCTTGTGTACGATCACATATATCTTCTTTATTAAAGTGTCCAATGATATCTGGTACAATAATTTTCATTAATCCATATAAAACTGAATTTTCACTAGCCTTTACAATGGCTAAGTGAAATTTCATATCTTCTATTAATGATGGTAATCCGTTAGTAATGCAGTCTACAAAGTTTTGATGTGCTTTTTCTAACTGTTTAAGAGACTCTTTGGTACATCTAGTAGCAGCCATTTGAACTGCATGAGATTCTATGATTACCCTAGTTTCAACTAGCGAGTTAAAATCTGGTGTATCTAAATCGAGAATATCATTCATCATGGTATTTATAGAAGGCACACCTATACCGGTAATGATGGAACCACTTTGCGGTAGTGTCTCGATAATCCCATAAAATTCTAATTTCTGGATTCCAGCTCTTATCTGGTTGCGACTTACACCTAGTTTTTCTGATAGTTTTCTCTCTGATGGTAACTTATCTCCTGCATCTAAATTGTGCTTTTTTATAAGTGCACGTATTTCACTAACCACATCAGTTTCAGGAGCGACATCGATTTCGTATTCCTGCTCTGGAGTTACTAATTTAAGACCATGTTCTATCATAAAACTATTATTAAATGAATTGGTTTACCAATCTGGTTGCCCAAATTAAAGTGATATCATAGATATTTCCAAATATTAATGCCCTTTAATTTTCAAAGTGGCCATATTTAACAACTTTAATTGCTAAATTGTTAATAACGTTTCTATGATTGAAGAGAGAAAGCTGTTTTAACAGCTTTCTTTATATCTTGTTCTAAACCATTAAAATCGCCATTATTGATTTTAAGTTTATCAAATAACTGACTTCCCATTCCCACGCAATTAACACCAGCATCAAACCATTCTTTCAAACCATTTTCTGTAGGGTTGATTCCACCTGTAGGCATAATGGCTAGTTGTGGTAGGACTGATTTAACCGCTTTCGCGAAAGCGGAACCTATCACATTTGCAGGAAATATTTTAATCATCTCACAACCTAAATGCATTGCGGTAGTAGCCTCTGTAATAGTGGCAATTCCAGGTATATAAGCGATATTGTGGTGAACACAATAGTTAGCAAGTTCTGTAACTAAACCTGGAGAAACGATAAATTGTGCGCCTGCTTCAACAAATTGCGCTGCTGTTTTTGAGTCATAAATCGTCCCTACACCTATCACTAGATCATCATACTTTTTAAAATGAGGTATTATAGTTTTAAAAGTCTCAAGACCATTAAGACCACGATTGACAAATTCAAATACGCGTACTCCACCTTTATAAGATGCTTCTATGGCATTGATCACTACGCTTGCATCCTGATGGAAAAATACAGGAACTATCTTGTGCGATTCTGTTTGCTTAATAAATTGTGTAATATCCATTATCTTAAAAGTCTACCAACATTATTACCTTGTACCAACTCCTCTACCTCTTCTTTACTACTTAGATTCACATCTCCTATAGTACTGTGTTTTAAAACAGATGCCGCTACACCAAATTCTACCGTTTCTTGCGGATCTAAATTTAAAAAACCATAGATTAATCCAGCCATAAATGCATCACCACCACCTATACGATCGACGATGTTTTTCATGTCATAATTCTTAGAGGTATATAACTTACCATCTGTATAAAGTAAACCAGATAGTTCATTACGAGAAGCCGTCATTGCATTGCGTACAGTTTTTGAAAAAGCTTTTATATGTGGATATTTTTTGAGCACCTTATCACAGTTAGTCTGCCAGTCTTCATCCTGTATACCTAGACAGTTTTCTAGATCAACTCTTCCACCTATTACCACATCTGTTAACTCGACTAGACCTGGCATTATGTCCAGTGGTTGTTTACCGTATTGCCATAAATTGCGTCTGTAATTAATGTCTCCACTTGTAGTGACTCCTCTTTTCTTAGCTTCCTTAAGTGCTCTAAGCGTGATGTCTGCAGCGTTTTGAGAAATAGCTGGTGTGATACCACTGTAGTGAAACCATGACGCATCTTTAAAAACGATTTCCCAGTTAATTTCATCTTCTTTAAGATGTACAAAGGTGCTATCAAATCGATCATAAACAATACGTGATGGGCGTTGCATCGCACCTGTTTCAAGATAGTAAACACCTAGACGTCCTTCTTTGCGCACGATACCTTCACCACTGACTCCATTAAGTTTTAAAAATCGCTCTACTCGCTCTCCTAAATTATGATCAGGTAAGGCGGTGATATGGGTACTATCCAGACCAAAATGAGCTAAAGAAACTCCAACATTTGCCTCTGATCCACCAAAGGTAACATCAAAATTTACTGTTTGAAATAATCTCTTATAATCTGGAACGGTAAGTCTCATCAAGACTTCTCCTATAGTAACTACCTTTTGCTTCATAATGTTATAAATGATAAACTTAACTTAGAACAAACTTAAGCTTATAGAAGTAATAATTTATATCATAGAACTATCGTTTACCCTTTTCAGAATGATAATGCCACTATAAATATAGTATTATAGTGGCATTTATAAATTTTAAAAAGTTTTCAATACTTATGATTTATATTAGTAAGGTCAATTGAGAAAAGCCCACTTAATCTAAAGACAAGATGAAACGATGAGTAAGACAAACAGATTTGAAAAGAGTATCACAAAATTATATCGTGCTTTTCATAATGGCACTTTACATCCAGAATGTGCATGTCAATGTGCAGTAGGCAATATTTGCGATAATAAAGATTTCTGGAAACATCTATCTGATGATCATGGTTCAATAAAACTTAATTATGTAGGTCAGGTAAACGAGAAACTAGGAAAACGTTTTAATGGCTATTCACCTTCAGAACTTTTGCAGATAGAGCAGGCTTTTTTGCAAGGTTGCGGTTATCAATTACCATTAAAACACAATCATTTTAAACCTCATAATCCTACAGATAAGACTGTGCAATTTGAAGGATTGTGTGCTGTCATTACAGTGTTATGTAAATTAGACGGGATACAAGATATAACTGATTACTCGAGGCTTTTTGAAACTGATAATAATCGACCTGCATATTCGCTAGACTTGGTATTTTAATGGTTAAATAAACAAGTAAAGAGATTTATATAATAATCTCTTTACTTGTTCAATTTTATTAAAAGGACTGTATTACATTAAGATACAACGGCATACCTAATGTTATATTGAACGGAAACGTTATTGCCAGCGCCATAGGTATGTATAGACTAGGATTAGCTTTAGGCGCGGCCAGTTTCATAGCGGCTGGTACTGCAATATAAGAAGCACTAGCTGCCAAAATAGAAAACAATAAACGATCTCCTGTTTCTGTAACAAATAGTCCACTTATTACCGCCACCATAATTCCATTAACAATAGGTATAATAATTGCAAAAGCTACTGCAAACCAACCTTTCTTTAGAAATGTAGAAAGTTTTCTACCACTGGTAATTCCCATATCTAGTAAGAACACGGCTAGAAACCCTTTAAACAAATCAGTCGTAAAGGGTTTAATTCCTTCGGCTTGAGCTTCACTAGCTAGTAAACCTATTACTAAACTACCTATAATAAGAAGCACACTACCGTTAGTGAGTGCATGGTGTAAAACCGTTTTTGTAGAAACCTTATCTGATTTATCTTTATTAAATAATGAAATTAATAATAACCCAACCATAATAGATGGAGCCTCCATAAGAGCCATAACGGCAACCATATGACCACTGAAATCCATTTGTTCCATCTCTAAAAAAGATATAGCTGTCACAAAGGTAACCGCACTTACAGATCCATATGCTGCCGCAATTGCTCCAGAGTTATACACATTCATTTTGCGACGCAAAATAAAGTAAGCGTAGACCGGAACAACTATCGCGAGTAATACGCCAAAGAGTAAAGACCAGACAATCTCCATATCAAATTCACTATGAGACAGCTCTTGCCCACCTTTAAAACCGATGGCTAACAATAAATAAAGAGATATAAATTTTGAAGAGTTTTCGGGAATTTTAAGATCACTCTTAACTTGAACTGCTATAATCCCCAAAAAGAAAAATAATAAAGCTGGGTTACTTAAATTATCAAATAATAAGTGTAAATCCATAATTATATTCTTAAAGAATTAATTAGTTTTTAATAATATCGATTTTACTTTTAATTGATACATTTTCACCTTTATTAATCATAGGTCCTAAAAAGGCTATTGCCTTGTCCTTTTCTGATTGTAAGGCAGCAATACGCTCGTTTTCAAATGTGCATGGATCTGCGTGATCCCTTTCTGTCTTTGCCAGTCTTTGCAATTTGTGAAAATTCATCTTCTTGTCTAGAACTGAAGTAATAATTTCCATAGCGTCTGATGGTGTAAAATTTCCGTCGATTAATTCAATTTGTAATTCTTGCATTATAAATTATTTAAAGGTTAAATCGCTTTTAATAAAAGCTGCTGCAAAGTTGAATTATCTTTTATATAAATTTATATTTATATTTTTTATCATATACATAAGCAATATTTATGCACTATACACTTCACCAACTAGAGATATTCTTTAAAATATCCCAGTTAAAAAGCATTACTAAAGCTGCCGAAGAATTAAACCTAACTCAACCTGCCGTTTCTATACAGCTTAAAAAATTTCAAGATCAATTTCCATTACCTCTCACAGAGTATTTAGGTCGTAAAATCCATATTACCGAGTTTGGTAAAGAGATTGCTGACACAGCAGAAAACATTTTAGAACAAGTAGCCTCTATATCTTATAAATCTGCAGCTTATGAAGGTAAAGTCGCTGGTAAACTTCATATATCTGTAGTATCTACTGGTAAATATGTTATGCCCTATTTTCTATCAGATTTTATGAAAAAATATCCCGGTATTGACTTAACGATGAACGTAACTAATAAAAGTGAAGTTGTTAAAAGTATCGAAGAGAACACGGTTGACTTTGCAATGGTATCAGTACTTCCTAGCCATCTTAACATAAGCCGTATAGAGCTTATGCGCAATGAACTTTTTTTGCTAGGAAAAGATAATCCTAGTAAATCTGGAAACCACCTTACCACAAAAGAATTCAAAAAATTAAAACTGATTTATCGAGAAAAAGGATCTGCTACTAGACAAGCCATGGAAAGCTTTGTGGATCAACAAAAGTTTACAAATCATAAAAAAATTGAACTTGTTTCTAATGAAGCAGTGAAACAAGCCGTCATAGCCGGACTAGGCTATTCTATAATGCCGATAATAGGAATAAAAAACGAACTAAAGAATAAAGAAGTTCAAATTATACCTATTAAAAATTTACCTATATCAACTAACTGGAATTTGATCTGGTTATCTTCAAAAAAACAGTCACCAGCGGCAATTGCCTTATCTAATTATGTTAAAGAAAACAAAATGGAAATAATTAAAAAACACTTCAGTTGGATGGAAGACAGATCTCTACTTCCATAATTATTAATTATGTTTTTCAATGATACGATCCATGCAGTTAATTCCATCTATAGCAGCACTTATAATTCCGCCAGCATAACCTGCTCCTTCAGCACAAGGATATAGACCTTTAACTTCAACATGCTCTAGTGAAAAATCATCTCTAGGTATTTTAACTGGTGATGAGGTTCTACTTTCTGGAGCATGTAATACCGCTTCAGTTGTTAAATATCCTTTCATTTTATAACCAAAAGCTACAAATGCCTTTTTCAGTCTACTCGCCAGCATGTCTGGTAAGACTTCATTTAAATCGACAGACGTTAAACCTGGCTGATAAGATGTTTTAGGAAAATCTGTAGAAACCTTACCGGCTATAAAATCGGTCATGCGTTGCGCAGGAACTTTTTGTGTTTTACCAGCAGCTACCCAACAATCATATTCTACTTTCTTTTGAAATTCCAGACAAACAAAAGGATCATTCTCTTTGTAGTTGGGTAAATCTTGAGGTGATACACTTACTACAATACCACTATTAGAATATGGATTATTGCGTTTACTAGGGCTCCATCCATTAGTAACGACTTCTTCTACGTCAGTCGCACATGGCGCAATAATTCCACCAGGACACATACAAAAAGAATATACACCTAATCCATCGACCTGTTCCACTAGACTATAACTGGCAGGTGGTAAATATGGATTTTGATCATCGCCATGATACTGTATTTGATCAATTAAAGATTGTGAATGCTCAATACGCACACCTATCGCAAATGGTTTTGCTTCTACCTTAATACCGCGATTATGTAATAAGTAAAAAATATCTCTAGCACTATGTCCTGTTGCTAGTATCACATGATCATAATCATACCAGACACTATCATTTATCTGTATCGAGGTAATCTGTCCATTCTCATGTTTTATATCTGTGAGCTTCTCATTAAACCTCACTTCGCCGCCAGCTTCTATGATAGCCTCTCTCATGGCAGTAATAATTTGCGGCAACTTATTAGTTCCTATATGTGGATGAGCATCAACTAGAATGTCTGATGTTGCCCCAAAATCGACAAACCATTCCATCGCTTTCAATACATTACCACGTTTTTTAGATCGAGTATAAAGTTTACCATCACTATAAGTTCCAGCGCCACCTTCACCAAAGCAATAATTAGATTCAGGATTAACGATATGCTCTTTGTTTATGGCTGCTAGATCTCTACGTCTAGAGCGCACATCTTTTCCTCTTTCATAAATAATAGGCTTTAGTCCACCTTCTATAGCACGCAATGCTGCATATAATCCAGCAGGTCCAGCACCTATAATAGCAACTGCAGGTTTATTACTTACATCATTTATTATATATGGCTCGCGTACCGGTTTTTTATCTCCATTCAACCATAGTTCAATTTGTAAATTATACAACACACGACGTTGTCTAGCATCAATGCTGCGCTTTCTAATGGACCATTGAGAAACCTCATTCATAGAAAAATCGACCTTTTGGAAAACCTTTTCCAGTATGTGATCTTCATCTTCTAGATGATGTGGTAAGACTTGAATTTGAACCAGTGTACTCATAGGTGGCAAAGGTAATAGGTCTTAAGAAAATATGTTTTAATAATAAGTGTTTGTAGAATGATCTTATTGACGCTTTCGCGAAAGCGAAATATCTAAACATCCTTATGATGTAAAAAGCCTCTCATCATGACGATAAAAGGCTTTTCGATAAAATTATAAATTTGATTAAGAATATCGTTCTAGATTTTTCTTTTGCATCTCTATGGCATCTTTGAATTCAGTCTTCATACGATTGATTAAATCTGTAGCAGGTACGGTATCATTAATCGTAGCAGATCCTTGTCCTGCACTCCATATCGTTTTCCAGGCTTTTGCTTCTGTATCCATTTCTTTACCAAAATCGATCTTACCGGTTGCTTTAAGCTGCTCTTCAGTAATTCCTGCGGCATTTAAACTAGCACCTAAAAAGTTTGCACTTACACCAGATATGGCAGCAGTATATACAATATCACTAGAACCAGCATCGATGATCATATCTCGATACTCATCTGTGGCTTTAGACTCATTTGTATTGATAAAACGAGTACCCATGTAAGCATAATCTGCACCCATTTGTAAAGCACTAGCCACGTCTTGCCCACTGCTCATCGCTCCAGAGAGTAAGATAGTTCCTTCAAAGAAACTGCGTACTTCTCTAATAAATGGCATAGGGTTTAAGGTTCCAGCATGACCACCAGCACCTGCACAAACCAGTATCAATCCGTCCACACCAGCCTCTGCAGCTTTTTCGGCATGACGTTTTTTAATTACATCATGAAAAACAAGTCCACCGTAAGAATGCACCGCATCTACTAAGTCCTTTACAGCTCCTAAAGAAGTAATAATTAAAGGCACCTGATGCTTTATACAAACCATTAAATCTGCCTGTACACGTGGATTACTGCCATGAACGATAAGATTAACGCCAAATGGAGCCGCCTTTTTACCGGTTTCTTTTTCCCATTGATCAAGCTCTGTTTTAATTTGAACCACCCATTCTTCAAAGCCTTCAGTCGTACGTTGATTTAATGCTGGAAATGTACCTACGATACCATTTTTACAACATGCGATTACTAGTTCTGGACCAGAGATTAAGAACATAGGTGCTGCTACTACTGGCAGCTTTATATTTTGAGAAAAGTCAGTATTATTCATTACTTAGGTTTACTACAAATTTACGATTATAGAGTAAAATCACCGCATAAGAACTTAAATTAATATTGCAGTTAAGATGTCGTTAATTAAAGCCTTACAAGGTGCTTTCCATATAAATTTGTAACAAATTAATCTATTGTCCGTTACTTATACAGACTAGAATATTTCTTATGATTAAACGATTATTAATTGCAATAATTTTATTGAATTTCGCTTACGCGAAAGCGCAATCAGAAAAATTCACCCTATCAGGTACTATCAGTGAGGTAAGCACCGGCGAGACCATGATAGGTGTGAATATATTAATCCCAGAATTGAGCGCAGGTACATCTAGTAATGAATATGGTTTTTACTCCATTACCCTACCTGCTGGAACATATAAGGTTGTTTACAGTTTTATAGGTTATAAAAGCATATTAAAAGAGGTCGTTCTAAGTAGTGACACTCAAATTAATATAGAGATGGCAGACTCTGACGAACAGCTAGATGCGATAGTTATCAAGGCAGATGTAGAACGTTTAAGTACTAAATCACCGCAAATGAGTACAAATGCACTATCTATAGAAACCATTAAAAAAATACCTGTAGTTCTGGGCGAGACAGATATTGTAAAGTCACTAGTTCTACTACCAGGAGTTACTAATGCTGGTGAAGGTGCCTCTGGATTTAATGTGCGCGGTGGTGCCGCAGATCAAAATTTAGTTTTACTAGATGAGGCAACATTATACGGTAGTGATCACTTGTTTGGCTTCTTCTCTGTTTTTAATCCTGATGCCATAAAGGATTTAAAATTATATAAAGGAGGAATACCTGCTCGATACGGTGGACGTGTATCTAGTGTGCTAGACATTTATCAACGTGATGGTAATAAAAATAAATTAAGTGCTACTGGTGGTGTAGGTCTTGTTGCTAGTAGATTATTGCTTGAAGGTCCTATTGAGAAAGGTAAATCATCGTTTCTTATAGGTGGTCGCAGTAGTTATGCCCATTTATTTTTACCTCTTTTTGATATTGATAACAAAGCATATTTCTATGATTTAAATGCAAAACTAAGTTTCACACTGAACGACAATAATAGACTTTATGTTTCCTCCTACTTTGGTAGGGATGTGTTTAAGGTGAACAATCTGTTCGGTAACACCTTTGGAAACTCTTTTGTAAATGCGAGGTGGAATCACACTTTTAACAATAAATGGTTTGCAAACACCTCTTTGATTTATTCAGATTACAATTATGGTCTTGAACTAGATTTTGTTGAGTTTGAATTCAGTAGTGGAATAACTAATCTTAATGCAAAATATGATTTAACGCACTATGTCAATGATAAAACTAAAATGAGGTATGGGATTAATTCCATCTATTATGAATTTGATCCAGGACTTATCACACCTACAACAGCCACAAGTCCTATAAACGAGAAACAGCTTACAAAAAAGTACGCTTGGGAGAATGGTGTTTATGTGGATGGAGAATTTGAAATCACTGATAATATTAATATTAATGCTGGATTAAGATTAAGTACTTTTAATCGTCTAGGTCAAGATAACATTAATATTTACGAAAACAATCAACCTATCATATTTAATGAAGAATTACAAATCTATGAATCTGTAGACCCTATAGAAACAACAAACGCTAGCAGAGGTACTACTTTAAAAACATTTGCAAATCTTGAACCTCGATTCTCCATTGCATACTCTTTAGATAGTAATACTAGCTTTAAAGCGAGCTACCAGCGTATTAATCAATACATACATCTTATTTCTAATACCAATGCTCCTACTCCATTTGATCTCTATGCTCCTAGCGGCACTTTTATAGATCCTCAAAAAGGAGATCAAATTGCTGCGGGATTTTTTAAAAATATAGGTAACTATTCTTTAGAGACCGAAGTTTTTTATAAAACAGTAGATAATCGACTGGATTATATAGATGGTGCAGACCTTATAGCTAATGATGCCGTAGAGCAAATATTACTAAAAGGTGAAGCTAGAGCTTATGGTTTAGAATTATTATTTAGAAAAAACAAAGGTAAATTACAAGGTTGGATTGCCTATACTTTATCACGTAGTGAACAACGTACACCTGGCCGCACAGCAGAAGAAACTGGGATTAATAATGGAGAGTGGTATAATGCAGCATGGGACAAAACACATGACCTTACCATTACGGGTAATTATGAGTTCAACAACAAATGGAGTTTCGGTGCTAACTTCACTCTACAAACCGGACAACCTATCACGTATCCTAACGGTCAGTATGAATTTGACGGTTTATTTATCCCTACATATGAAGCACGTAATAGTAGTCGATTACCAATTGTACATCGATTAGACTTAAGTGCTACTTATATTCCTAAACCAAATAAAACTCAAGGCTGGCAAGGTAGCTGGGTTTTCAGTATTTACAATGCTTACAATAGAAGAAATGCAGCAAGTATAAGCTTTGCACAAAATGAGGATACTAATCGTAATGAAGCCACAAGACTGTCCATTTTTGGGTTAGTACCTGCTGTTACTTACAACTTCAAATTTTAAGATCATGAAAAAATTATTTATTTTATTAATACTATCAATAGGTCTGTTTGCTTGCGAAGATGTAATTGAACTAGATCTCAATAATGCAGCACCTAAATTAGTTATAGATGCTGCTCTAGAATTACATGAAGATGGGTTTACTGATGCGACGGTTTTACTAACTCGCAGCAGTGCATTTTACCAAGAAGATATCGTTTTTGTAAACAATGCAGCTGTTATTGTAAGCGATCCGTCTGGGACAGATCACATTTTCACATTAACTAATCCTGGTTTATATAAAAATGTCACATTAAATATACAAAATGGTGAGACCTATGTATTAACCGTCATTGATGGTGATGATATCTACACAGCTACTCAAGCATTTGTTAGCACTGTTCCATACACTCGAGTAGAACAATCAGAAATTACAGGTTTTGGGGACTTTACAGAGATAACGGGTTATTTCAATGATCCAGCAGGAGAAGATAATTATTATTTATTTGAGTATATCGATGAGTACAATATTGAAGTAGACATATCAGATGACGAATTCTCTGATGGTAATGAGTCACTAACTGCCTTTTTTATGGAGGATTTACCAGTAGGTACTGCCATAACACTAACTATAAAAGGTATCGATCGTAGAGGTTTTACTTTTTATGACACTCTAATACAGCAAACTGCAGATGGCGGTGGCGGTCCATTTGACACGCAGCCAGCAACTGTAAGAGGGAATATTATAAATACAACAAACCCTGAAAATTTTCCTTACGGATATTTCAGGGTTTCAGAAAGATTTGAAATTGAATATACTGTTGTGGATAATCCTTAAATAATTAAAGCCCGAAAAGTCTTTCATTATTATCCATAAACTCCCAATAATATTGTGGATCTGGAAAACTATAACGTTCCATACGGTTACGTTCACGACCGTTAGTATCTAAGGCTAGCAATGTTGGAAATTTACTCACCTTTAATTTTTTTTGCATCTCCTTATTAATCTTCTTTTGCTCAAGTGATATTATATCATCACGATAAGGAATATCTAGCATTACAACAATGTAATCTTCAGATGCCTCAGCAAATTGTGGCGTATTAAAAAAATCTTTTTTAAGTTTTACACAAGGTTTGCACCAGTCAGAACCCGTAAAGTAAACTAGCATTGGTTTATTTTGCTTTTTTGCAGCAGCTTTTGCCGTTTTAAAATCTGTAAACCAGTTGATCTCTACTTCTTCAACAGATTCAACTCCATCAATATCTTGAACATTTTCTTCAAAAGACTCTTGAGCATTCACCATACCAGTAAAAAGCAGAATTAATAAAACGGAATACATTTTCATAATAACTAGGTTTAATAGAATCAAAAATAAAAAGATTATTTACACTTAGTCAACAATCTTGCCATAATCTAAACGTATTGTACCATTTCTTGTTGTGGTCGCCTTACTTTTTCCATTTTAGAAAACATATCATCATGCGCACGATGCCCTACTGGTAAGAGTAAAACAGACTTTAGACCTTGTTTTTGCAGACCTAGTAATTCATCGATTTGTTTTGGTAAAAAACCTTCCATAGGACAGGAGTCAATACGTTCTTGTGCACAAACAGTCATTAAATTACCTAATGCGATGTATGCTTGATTTTTAGCCCATTGTTCTACTTCTTCCTTTCGTTTTTGCGAAAAAGAATGAGTCAACTGCTTTTTGAACGGCTCTAAAACTTCTTCTGGAGTACTCCTTATTTTTTTTACGAGTTCAAAATATTCATTTACATAATTCACATCAACATTTTTTGTACATAATATTAGTACAGCACTGGCCTCTGCAACTTGTCTCTGACCGAAGGCTTTTTCAACCATTGCATTTTTTATTGCTTGATTTTGTACGATGATCAATCTACAGGGTTGTAAACCATATGATGTTGCCGTTAAGTTAAATGCTTGGACTAGTATTTCTATCTGATCTACAGTTAGAGATTTCTGACTATCAAACTTCTTTGTGGCATATCGCCATTGCAAATTATCTATACTTTTCATAGGTAGGAAACGTTATCTTTGTAGGATAGTCGAACTATGATAAATTCGCTTTCGCGAAAGCGTAAAATCATAACCGACTACTGAAACAAACAAAGGTAATACCATCAACTCCTTAGCATGTTAATTTTTCAATAAAGGAAATTTATGACTGAAACAGAAAAACGTATTAATGACTCTGAAACAAGAATTTTCAAGGCCGTTTTTCCAAATACTACTAACCATTATGACACTTTGTTTGGTGGTACAGCGCTACACATGATGGATGAAGTATCATTTATTTGTGCCACCCGTTTTTCTAGAAAAAAAGTAGTGACTATAAGTACAGATCAGATTGACTTTAAAAAACCTATTCCCCAAGGATCAATTGTAGAACTTATAGCTCGCATAAGCCGAGTGGGGAATACAAGCTGTACTGTAGAAGTAAGTATGTTTATGGAAGATATGTATAGTTATAAGAGAGAGAAGGTGGTCACCGGAAATTTCACCTTTGTAGCCATAGATGACGATAAAAACCCAACTCCTATTTGCTAGATGCGTAAATTTCTAAACATTACTGTTTTCACGATTTTAGGACTGGTGTTACTTGTTGTCATTCTACAATTCCACATCAACCGATCTAGTCGTAATCTTATTTTTAAAAACGCAAATGAATTAAAACCTGCATATGTCGGTATAGTTTTGGGAGCAAGTGTACGACCAGATAAGAGCCTCTCACCTATTTTACAAGATCGAGTTGATAAAGCTTATGAATTATATCATAAAGGTATTATTAAAAAATTCTTATTGAGTGGTGATCATGGTCAAGAAGATTATGACGAAGTGAATGCTATGCGCCGTTATTTAAATGATAAAGGTGTCTCTAATGAGGACATTTTTCTAGATCATGCTGGTTTTGACACCTATGACAGTTTGTTTAGAGCACGTGAGATTTTTCAGGTAGAAAATGCTATCGTGATAACGCAAAAATTTCATCTGCCTCGTGCTATATATGTAGGCAAAAAGATGGGATTAGAGTTGCAAGGTTTTATCGCTGACAATAGAGAATACCCAGGAAATGCACATTTCACTCGTAGAGAATGGCTAGCAAACATAAAAGCTTGGCTTGAATTAAACATTGAAAAAAGCCCTACTTACAGTGGTAAAATTATTCCTATAACAGGAAACAGCAATCCCAGTCACGATAATAAATTAAACTAAGGTTACATTTATTACTTAAAACTTCAATAAAAAAGGCTCTATAATTGTTAAAGCCTGTTAAGTTCTTTGCCAAGAATTAAGATAAGTTTTATCTTAAAATAAAAAATGGAAACACATAAACCCGAAAAAATCAGCAAAAAGGAACAGGCCATAAATTTAGAGCAAACACATGGCAAGAAAATTAATCATCAAGTAAAAAATAAAAAAGAACATCACCAACCAAGAGATGAAATAAAAACACAATCCTAAAATTAAAAATCTACTTAAAAAAAGTAGATTTTTTTATGCCAAATTATAATTAACCAAAGAATAATTATATATTTGCAACCGCTTAAGCGAAAACATTTTTGCTTATCGACTGGAGAAGTGGCAGAGTGGTCGAATGCACTGGTCTTGAAAACCAGCGAGGGTCACACCTCCGGGGGTTCGAATCCCTCCTTCTCCGCAAAAACCCTGATAGTCATTTGATTATCAGGGTTTATTTTTTTGGAAATATTTATAAATCAATTTTCTCTTTTATTTATATATTTAATCCAGTATTAATAAATCTAGTTGTTCTAAAGTTTTTAATACCATCTTGCAGTAATCTCTAATTGCCTTCTTTTCACTATCGAGTTTAGTAACGTTTACCGAAGCTTTCCAAATAACCTGACGTTCTTTACCTGGACATATACCATACAAAACACTCTCAGCATGATAAATGGTATAACTTTCTAATTGCTCATCTGAATAATATAAATCTTGATTTGAATAATAATCATCATTAAATGTTTCAAATGTCTTATTGAAATTACGATAAGATTTAATTAAAGTAACCTTGTTCTCTGCTCCTATAACTTTTGACACCAATATCGCATCATAACCATTTTCTAAAAGTCTATTTTCTACATTTTTAATTTCTTGCTCAGTCTTAGGCCTTTTTGTAAAACTATCGCCAAAAAAATGATCACTATTCCACGCATTAACGCCCTTCATATTCAACTGTTCGACTAAACGATTCTCAAAATACTGTCTGTTTTCAACATCATTGGATATGGCGAGTATAAGAATTTTTTGAGCTTGAAAATTTTCAACCTCTGGATTTTTCCAATTTTCAATTAACTCAGCATCTGAACAACTAGATAATCCGATAATAACCAAAACAATAAATATTAAACTCTTCATGCCTTAACTTTAAATGGTTTCTTGCTTTAGTGAATCGTATCATGCATAACCAGTAAGGGCACCTTGCTAAACATTCCTAGTTCCTTCACCATAGGTGTAGAAAATACAGAATCAATAAAGGAATGCTTTCTATTGATAAAAGAAACCATATCGCTACCACGACTTTCTACAAATCGTTTTACACTGCTATTGACATTAGAACCTCCTATGTAATGCAAACTAAAAGAAGCACCTTCCAAACATTCTTCTAACAATAGCTTATTTTCTTCTTGTTCAATAGTTAAATCTGGATGGTCGTTTACGTGTAATACACAAATATTAGCATTTTGTAATCGGGCTATTTCTACTAGATGTATTAGCTCTTTTCTCTTATAATGAGTCTTAAAACTAGTAGGGAAAACAATTTCTTTAATATGGATCAATCTTACATCTAAAGGGATTCCTAGTATCGGAGAACTACGTAAGTTTTCCATTACATTTATTGTATTGCTCCCGAATAGCTTATTCTCATAATTACTAGCTCCTTTTGTACCCATGACCACTAGTTCAATATCCTTCTTCTCTATCGTTTCCTGAATGGCACTCAATGGATCATCCTGTAATGATATTGTTTGATACTCATGTTTATCATTAAGACCTCTAAAGTCTAACATCTCTAGAACATTTGACAAACCACTTGCCGATTTATTTTTTTCAAATTCAAATGCTAACGTTTCAATAGTACCTGTCATTAATTCACCTCTACTATGTTTTGTCGGGCTATAAGCATTCAATAAATAGAATCTACATTCTATATTTTTAAAAAGTTCCGTGGCATACATAATCGCATTCCACGCGTTTTTAGAAAAATCAGTCGGTATTAAAATTTTCTTTTTCATAGCTTTAAAATTAGATACTTGTTAAATTTAGACAGATCAATGATTAATAACTATGACATTAATCATACTTATTCTGGCAGAATGAGCAACGGTAAATTTGCTTGAAAGCTTATCTTTTCAACCGTTGATGTTTTTATAAGATTCTTTAAAAAACTATATTTATGTAACAATAAAACCAACAAGTGGACACTTTGTTTCTCACAAAAATTCTTAATGTCAGCTTCTAAAGAATGTTCACTTAACATCCAATGCGTTGTAAATTCAACGTCTTTTAACTGATCTTTAAACTTTTCGAAGTGAGGTTGCACCTCATCAAAAATATCGGACTGGTCATGAAAATGAACCAACTCTAATTTTGAATTTTTTGCATTTATCATTTTTATTAAAAAGGCAATATTCTCTTGTTGATTATATTGCTTAAGATCAGTCGCATAAGCTATCTTCTTAGGACATACATAATCCACGTTTTCTGATATTAAGAAAAGTGGAATTGGGTTTATGTTTTTAATCGTATCAACAGCTTGGCTACCTAGAAAAATCTCTTTTAATCCAGACGCGCCTTTTGTTCCCATAACGACAAAGTGTACATCTAGGTTCTCTATTAAATCATTAATAATATCATTAAGAGGTAATGCCGCATACATCAATTCAACTTTTAATTTCTGTCCCGCACAATCTAATTGTATACGATGTGATAACTGTTCTAATTGACAATGAACTGTTGCTCTTAACTTTGCAATAATCACTTCATTTGCTACCGGATCCATTTTACTTATAGTATCTTTTAAACTCCTTTCATAAGAGTGCACTAAATAAATACTACAATCCTCCGCAGGAAATAATTGTGACGCATAAAATAAGGCGTTATATGCATTTTCAGAAAAATCAGTGGGTACAATTATAGAAGCCATAATCATTATTTTAGATGTTAAAACTATAGCTTGTAAAAACAAGTATCTATGATAAAAATCAGTTCTGAGTAGGTAAAATTAAAAAAGGAACACTTGCATGATGAACTACTTTTTTAACTACAGGTTTAAACAACAAATTCTCAAAAAAGTTATGCTTATTGTGTACTAAAACGAGCAAATCGATACCATGTCTAGATTGAAAATCATCCATTGCATCTAGGACGTCCATACCTTTTACAATTTGAGTAAGATGTGCATCACGTTTAAAAAATGCGTTTAGAGACTCCATATTTGCAACTTGCTGCGACGTTAGACTATTGCCATCATAGGCATTTAAAAAGATTAGTCTAGAGATATTTTTATTACAAATATTTTCAAGCAAATACATACCAGTATGATGTTCGTTTGTTTTATAATCAGTAGTAAATAAAATATCCTTAGGCTGCTTATAGCTATAACCTTGTGGCACACCTATAACTGGCACCTTGGCATTTTTTATAACATGCATTGTTTGCGAGCCTATAAAAACTTCTTTAAGTCCAGAAGCTCCATTTGTTCCCATAATAATGAGGTCCAAATCATAATCGTTGACCAGTTCATTTACCTCAATACTTAACATATTAAAGGTAGAGATACCTTTAAAGACGTGATGCTCATCCCTATATTTTGCACTCACCTCATCAATGACTTTTTGCACTTGTTCCTTAGACTTCTTTTTAAACAATTCTCCTATTTCTAGATCTAAACCAGGATCATTACCATATGTAGTAGAAGTATAAAGAGCAACAGGCTCATAAGTATTGAGAACATAAAAATTACAATCTTCATTTCTAAAAAGCTGCACAGCATATTCTATTGCGTTGATGGAAGCTGCAGAAAAATCGGTAGGTAAAAGGATCTTTTTCATAATAAATTATTTTATCGTGCTAGATTTTGAAGAATTAAAAAAGGAATTTTAAGATGTAATCCTAGAGCATCTATAGTAGTTGTTTTTAAGAAAGACTCTAGAAAAGAATGCTTGGAATTAACCAAAACCAATAAATCAATATCATTCTTATTTATAAAATTGTTAATGACGGTAGTTCCATCGCCTAGATCGTGACGAGTATATTTTGTTACGCTTTCGCGAAAGCGTGATTCCCAGAATTCCTTAACCTCAATTTGTCTTTGAGATAATTTATCAAACTGTGCTATATGCAGCAAATGCAACGAAGAACGATGTTGAAGTGCCAGATTACTTATTAAATCTAGTTCTCTATCTTTAAAAGGCACTTGCAGCCCAGAAGGAAATAGAATACTATCTGGACTTTTATACTCTAACTCGAGCGGTATAGCAAGTACAGGACAGCTTACATTTTTAATAACTTGTAAAGTATTACTACCGAGGCTTCTCTTGCGATCTGCTGTTTTACCTTGTGTTCCCATTACTATTAAATCAGCATTTAAAATATCGACTTGATCATTAAGTTGCGTGATAAAATTTCCTGCGATTGCGCGTGTTTCAAAACGATGATGATGATTATAAGTTAAGTACTCTACACGCTCTAATAAATGATCTAACTTATCTTCATAATCTTGCTGCTTATCCTGCATAGGAAAATCATACGTATGCAGTATTATAAACTGCGTTTCTTCTTCAGTGAAATACTGTATGGCACATTGTAATGCATTGAATGCATTCTCTGAAAAATCTGTGGGAACAATGATAACTTTCATAATGGCGTTGTATTTATTGTTATAAATCTATGATTTACAACACTTAAAAACTATGACATTAATCAGTTAAGAGTTATTCATGTATAATTAGAAAAGGTACTTTTTTACGATAATTCATTGAATTAACATCTGTAGGTAAGAATAGAATATTTTCTAAAAAATTAATGTTTTTAGCAAATAGGATTACTAACTCAACCTGATGAATATTGATAAATAATTGTAAAGCATCATCCATTGTTTTATCTAATACCGAGTGAAAACTACAAGAAAATTGTTGTAAAGTATTTTTAAGGAAAGATTTATTTTCTATTTGACTTTGCGTTAAAACTGTAAGACTGGTTTGCAATTGCAATATATTAAGATGTGTCTGTGTGCGTTTTATAAAGCTAGTCAACATATAAATTGCCTTTGAACGATGTGTAAAATTAAAATCTGATAGTAAAACAACTTGTTTTAAAGGACTACATTTAAAACTTTGCGGCACTACAAGTACAGGGCATTTTACTCTTGTAATAATTGCTCTGGTATGAGTAGCATCTATCTGTCCGTTGTTACTAGCACTAAACACATCTGTACAAACAATCAAATCTATATCGTTACTATAAACGGCTTCTTTTATTTGAGTAATAAAACTGCCTTGCAATGATAGATTAACTATTTTTTGATGTGGTGCTAGTAGTATCGTTAAGGACTCAATCTTATTTTTTATATAACAACTACATACATTTACATTACTGGACTCTACTTTACCTAAAGAATTTAATGATGTAGCTGGCAATATGTAAAAGCAAATACCAGCGTCACGATACATAGATATGGCGCATTGCGCAGCAGCCCATGACGGATCTGTGTTATCTACCGGTATAAGAATGTGTTTCATTGCAAACTGCGTTGAGTTCACAAATGTATCTGGACTAGTTTTATGAAATAATGATAAAAATCAGTTTTAGAATAATTATTCAACTTTTTCTAGTCCATTTATATCTATAATTCTAATACTGCGACCTTCTATCTCAATAAGCCCATCCTTTTTAAATCCAGATAATGTGCGTATCAAACTCTCTGTAGCAATTCCAGCAACGCCAGCTAGATCATTACGAGTGATGCATATATCCTCTTGGGCCTGTTTATTAAATGCACTAGCAAATTGAAGAATTGTTTGAGCAGTTTTCTTACGCACAGAACTGTAAGCCATTTGTACGAGTTGTGTTTTAATATGAGCTACGTTATGCGATAGCAATTGTAACAACTCCATCGATAAGTTATTGCTATGGTATAGAATGTCTTTAAGCACAGACTTTGAAACACCTACTAGAGTTACATCTTCTAGCGCTTCTGCAGATTCCTCATAAGCTACATTATCTAGTATGGACGTAAATCCTAAAAACTCATCTTCTTTAAACAAAGAGGTGATTAATTCTTTTCCACTCTTGTCAATTTGATAAGTTTTAACAACACCTCTAGTAATTAAGTAAATTCTATAAGAACGTGAGCCTTCTTGATAAATCACCTCTCCTTTTTTGAAACTGAGCTCCTCTCCATGATCGTCAAAGAAGTTTTTTAATTCATTAAGGTTGCGCAACTCCTCTTCTTCATTATTGGGTTTTGATGTACTATCTAATAGAGATTTAAAAATTTCAGCTTTGGCTATCCGAGTTTCTATTGCATTTAATAATTCTTCTTCTTCAAATGGTTTTGTCAAATAATCATCTGCACCTAGATCCATACCTTTACGTACCTCTTTGTGATCTGTTCTTGCTGACAGGAATATAAATGGAATCTGGTTGGTGTTTACATCTGAAGATAATGCCTCTAAAACGCCATATCCATCCACTTCAGGCATCATTATATCACAAATGATAACGTCTGGATGAATCTTTTGAGCCTGCTCTATTCCTGCGCGACCATTAGGCGCTGTAATAACCTCATAATCTGATAGTTCGAGTAATTCTGCAGTATTTTCTCTTAATGCAGCGTCATCTTCTATAATTAAGATTTTTTTCATTATCGTATTATTTACTTGCAGGAATAGTTACAACAAAAGTAGACCCTTTATTTTCTTCACTTTGAAATGTAATATTACCACCTAAGTTTTTTAAATGATTTTTACAATATTAAGACCTATACCAGTACCTGGATTGAGTAATACATTTTCTGCCCTGAAATAACGATCAAATATAAAACGTTGTTCATGTACCGGTATTCCTATACCTTGATCAATTATTTTAATTTCTGTAAAGTCTTCCTTTTCTAAAACTTTTATATCTACTGTAGTACCTTCACTAGAATACTTAACAGCATTATGTATAAGGTTACTAAGAGACAATTCCAGTATTTTTTCATCAAAATCTAATGTTATAGCATCTGCATTTTTTGGGTAATTTATACTTTGACCGTCTTTCAGATGAACATTTGCATCATAGATCACCTCATTAAGCACTTTACTTAATGGAAAAGATGATATTCGATAATTAGTCTTACCGGTATCTAATCGCTCAATAGATAGAAAATCATCTATTATTGTATTAAGGTATTTTACTTTACTTTTTATTGTGTTAAGGTGTTTTATCCTTTTTTCCTGATGTTCTTCTTTGGAGTATTTTGAAATTAATGTTGCCGATGTCAAAATACCACTTATTGGCGTTTTAAATTCATGGGAAACTAATGATAAGAACTTTGTCTTTAATTCATTTAATTCTTTTTCTTTTTGCAGCGCCTCATTAGCATTTCTCTCTGCTTCTTTTCTTAGCGATACCTCTTCCTGCAGCGATTCAACAGCTGCATTTAAAGATTTTGTACGTTCTTCAATCTTCTCTTCTAGATGATTATTGAGATCTTCTATATACTTTTCTTGAGCTTTACGTATCGTAATATCTGTGACCAGAGCCATCACGTAATCGTGACCATGTAATGTAAAAGGATTTAAACCAGCTTCAACCGGGAATTGTGAGCCGTCTTTGCGCATTCCATAAAGCACGCGACCTTTACCCATTTCTCGCTTCTGACTGTGCTTCATAAAACCATCAAAGTGAGAATGATGTTCTTTGTGATAAGATGATGGGATTAATGTATGAAGATGCTGGCCTTCAAGCTCTTCTTTATCATAACCAAAAATACCTCTTGCCGAAGCGTTAGTTGCGACAATAAACTGTTCTGAATTTACTACAACTATACCTTCTGACGCACCTTCAAATAAGATGCGAAACGCTTCTTCTACACTTTCTTCAAAAAACTTCATATCTCAAAAATACAATTAAAAGAACTGATTTTTTAAACTCAGTAATAAAGCTATTAAACCTTATCAATACATCTCTCTTCTATTAAATACAACCATTTTGTTATCATGATATAAATCATAGTTCTCCTTTAAAACAACTCATAAATTTGATAAATAAATCACTGATTATGAAATCAAATATCAAAACCACTCAAGCTTTTTATCATAATCTAGGCAAGTTATTTTATGCCATTGCTTTCAGTGATAAAAAAGTATCCCAAGAAGAATTTAAAACTCTAAAAAAATACATAGAAAACTACTGGCTACAATATGATAACCTCACAGATATATTTGATAATGATGCGGCACACCTCATAGAAGTCGTATTTGAAGGAGTTCAATTCTTTAATGAAAGTGCAGACGATATGTACAATGCTTTCATTACTTATAAAAATGAACAACCGCATTTATATAATGATCAAGTAAACCGTCTTATTTTAGAAACTGCCAGAGCAATTGCATACTCATATGCACAGGTAAACAAATCAGAACTTATTATTTTAAATAAGTTAGAAATGGAAATAAACAAACTATAGAACATATCCACAACTAATGCTAACAGTACAAAATAACCTATAACGATATTTAATGATGACGACACAAACAGAACATCTTATTGCACTATGGAAAGAATCACGCGCGAGATTAGAAAATCAATTAGGTGACATAACTGCATTTGACTTAAAGAAAAAACTTGCGCCTTCCCGTAATAGTTTAGGCTATTTACTTCGTCATATAGCAGAGGTTGAGCTACTTTTTGCAAAAAATGTTTTTGGAGCAAAAGACACAAAAATCATTGCCAAAACCATCATTGCACAACACGACACCGGTGAATGGACTGATCTAGAAAAATTGATATTAATGCTTGATAACTCTAGAAACACTATAATCAACATTCTTCAAAAGCAAAATTCTACAGACTGGGATCAAGAAATAGAAACAAAAGAATTTGGTATTAAAACAAAAGTACAAGCTCTAGGTCGTATCATCTCACACACAGCCTATCATGCTGGTCAGATAGGTATAATTATTAAATACGGAACAGTTTAATTAATAGATGGAACTAATCGATCAATTACAAACATGGATCTCGCAAAATCCTACCACGGCAAGTATCTTTAAATATTTAGTTTGGGTTATCGCTATATTAATTGCTGTACAAGTTCTTAGAAGATTATTAAAGAAAAAGTTGCCTGATAGTGTCACTAGATATAAATCTCAAAAAGGTGTTGAAATCATAGGTTATATTTTTATCATCTTTTTATCCATTACTTACTTTACTGGTAATATCACAGACTTTACAATTACTATCGGGCTACTATCTGCTGGTATAGCCATCACTCTTCAAGAGCTTTTTTTAAGTATCGCAGGTTCATTATATATATTTTTTGTGAAGGTCTATAAACCTGGTGACCGAATAGAAATTAATGGTATTAAAGGCGATGTGATAGATATAGACAGTATCTACACTACAATGATGGAAATAGGCGAATGGGTAAGCACAGATAATTATAGTGGCCGTATTGTTAAATTAAGTAATGCCTTTGTTTTTAAAGGACCCATTTATAATTTTTCTCAAGATTTCCCATTCATTTGGGATGAATTTAATTTACCTATCCATTACACATCAGATTTAGAACTTACCAAAAAAATTGTCGCTGATATTGCTCAAAAAACACTGTCAGATTATGTCAATCTCTCAAAAAGCCACTGGCAAAATGTAGTTTCAAAATACTACATTGAAGATGCTATGGTAGAGCCTACTATAGCCATCACACTTACTGATAACTGGATACAACTTAATCTGAGATATATTGTAGACTATAAAAAAAGACGCGTTACAAAACATGACTTACAACAGCAAATTCAACAGGCAATTCATGCCACTAATGGAATCGTTTCATTAGCATCTACTACATTTGAAGTAATAAGAATGCCTACAACAAATATAAAAGTAACCTCGCCTACTCAACATTAATACCACATGAACTCTATCAACACTTATATAGACCATACACAACTTAAAGCAACTTCTACATTAGACGATATAGCCATATTATGTAAAGAAGCTATGGAGCACCATTTTTATGCGGTATGCGTTAATGGTTGTTATACCGCTTTCGCGAAAGCGCAATTAAAAAACACCTCGATAAAAATAGCTACCGTTGTGGGATTTCCACTAGGAGCTGTGAGTACCGAAACCAAAGTTTTTGAAACTAAAGATGCAATAGCGCATGGTGCTGATGAGATCGACATGGTATTACAAATAGGAGCCTTAATAAATAATGATCTTGAAACAGTGAAAAAAGATATCCTTGCAGTGCGAGAAGCTTCAAAAGGAAAAGTACTTAAAGTCATCTTTGAGAACTGTTACCTCACTGATAGTCAAATTAAAAATGCCTGTGACATATGCCTAGAGGTAAAGGTAGACTTCATTAAAACCTCAACTGGTTTTGGGACTGGTGGCGCAACCATTGAAAATGTAAGTTTAATGAAAAAAGCAGTAGGTAATAAAATTAAAATTAAAGCCTCTGGTGGTATTAGAGATAAAGAGACTGCTCTAGAGTACATTGCCTTGGGCGTTGATAGAATAGGAACGTCATCTGGTATTGATATCATAAAAGTATAATCATTAAAGAACCATACAATGAGTACACATATAGAGGCCAAAAAAGGGCAAATTGCAGAAACGGTACTTCTTCCTGGAGATCCTATGCGTGCAAAATGGATAGCTGAAACCTTTCTGGATAAACCAACCTGCTATAATGATGTACGTGGCATGTTGGGCTATACTGGAAGCTATAAAGGTAAGCCTGTATCTGTACAAGGAACTGGTATGGGAATACCGTCTGCACTTATCTACTGTCATGAGCTGATTAATGATTATGGAGTAAAGAATTTAATACGTGTAGGATCTGCTGGTTCTTATCAAAAGGATGTAGTGATAAGAGATATTGTGATTGCAATGGCTGCCAGTACGACATCTGGAATTAATAATTCAAGATTTAAGAATGCCGACTACTCTCCTACTGCAAATTTTGATTTGTTTTTAAAAGCGTGTCTATATGCAAGAGAAAATAATATTGACATTAAAGCTGGTAACATTTTATCTGCAGATGAGTTCTATGAAGACGACTTTGAAAACTATAAACAATGGGCAAACTATGGTGTATTGTGTGTAGAAATGGAAACTGCTGGATTATATACCATTGCAGCAAAGCACAATGTTAAGGCACTTTCTATACTGACTATATCAGATTCACTGGTAACAGGAGAACATACAACGTCTGAAGAAAGAGAAACGACATTTCAAAAAATGATTGAGATAGCACTCTCTACCTTATAAAAACTTACACTTTTATATCATCAAAAAAGACACTCGCTTTGCCATTATTGAAAACTAAAATTAATCTTTCCGTTATTAATACGGTATAAGATATTATTTAATGCGAGATGACTATATATTCTGTTCCTGTACTCTGGATAGTATATCGGTCAGAAGCCATTAGAGTATTAAAAGTGTTAGCGCCTGATAGAGAATCGTCAGTAATATTAAGTACAGATCCACCACTTAGAATCGATACAGAACCTATGATGTCATTTTTTGCTATAAGAATAAAAATTTTACCTTTATTAGAAACTGCTGGCGCTGGTAAATCAATACTAGTTGTAGCATTAACAATTCTAATCGTATAATCTTCTAAAGTAGCAGTATAAGACGCTCCAGAAGTTGTTTCTTCAAATGAGCTCGTTTTATTTAATTCAGCACCTGTACTAGCAAGTTTAACAATGCCAGTATCTGTTATCATTAAAGTTCTATCTGTACTTGCTGTAGATGTCTGTAAACCTTCTATTCTCAATGGATCATTATCTACATCTTTAATATGTACCTTATGTGTTGCTTCATCATTATCAATGTCTTGCGAATTCTCTTTGAAAAGCGCCAAGTATCCACGATTATTAATCATCAGACCAGATTGAAAACCTCCTCTAGGACCTAACACGTTGTATGTCACAAAATCCATTTTTGAAGATCTGGAAGAATCATCATTATCAACTAGTCTCGCTACAATAGCACCCATTTCACGTGTCCCTGCAAAATTTTCTACGGCCATACGGTACGTAAACTTAGGACCATAACCAGCTAGTTTTGATAAGTCTATCATGGTAAATGTGTTGGTACTTGAATTTACATTAGTGCGTACCACACGTAATGCACCTTCATTGATAGTAGTAGCTCCATTTACAAATAACTTATCATTGGTGTACACATCACCATTGGCTATCATCGGTTGATCTGTATTAGCATAAATAGCACCAGCATCTGTTACCACGACATCGTTACCAGCATCTGCAGGTCTGTTAGCGGTTGTTCTTGTATTAACAGAATCATACGTCCATTCTGACTCATCGGTGTTCACCGGTGACCAGGCACTAGCGGTACTATTCCAGTAATGAAAACCTTCTTTATAGCTGATGTCATCTGTTGTAGCTGGTGTACCTAATGTATTAACCCAATCAGCATTAAGGAATACTAACTGTCCATTCTCAGAACCGTTTATCGTTAAATCAATAACTCTAGGTACTAAAACACCATCAGTAGCTGTAACAGCTCCTAAATGATTGACTGCCCTTACGTCTAAAGATGATTGCGGTGATGAGGTGTTGATACCAGTATTAGAGTTCTTAAGAATCGTAAAGGCATTACTAAAGGTTGTAGTTCCACTTAATCTAGATCCATTACCGACACTAAATAACCTATCTGCTGCATCAAATCCAGCTGCATTAACAGGTGTATATCGCTCATTATAAGTCCCTACTACCATCTCACTTCCCGATGGACTAGAAAGGTTATTACCTAATGTAAAACTACCTAAACCTGTACTAGAATTATTATTCCCCAGTGAGAATGAGTTTTCACCAGATGCAACATTTGAAAAACCTATAGCAGTACTATTAATAGCAGTGGCGTCGTTTAATCGTCCTAATGCAATAGCATTTTCGGCAATGGCATCACTTGTATTTCCTATCGATATACTATTTAAACCTGTCGCCCTTGACGCAATACCAGCAGATATGGAATGATCTCCACTTGCTGTCGTTCCTCTACCCATAGCAACAGAATAATCTCCAGTAGAATTATTAATATACCCTAAAGCTGTTGCTGCAGTTCCAGATACCGTATTATCATATCCTAGAGCAATTGCATAAGAAGAGGTTGCTAGGTTATCTCTTCCCATCGCCATACTAAAAGAACCTAGATTTGTATTATCCCAATCGGTATTATCATTATACCCTACTCTGAAAGCTCCTTTTCCTTTATCAAAAAACATTCTGTAATCGTCACTCGCACCACTCATATTATTCAATTGTGTGCTTCCAAAAACAAAATCGTCTCGTGCAATATCGGTTGTATTATGTACAACACCACTTTCACTGATAAATTCACTACTAGAAATTAATCTAATCCAGATGGTACCATTAAAATAATAAAAACCATCTTCATTATTTGTTTGATAAACTAAAAGGCCTTGAACAGGACTTGCTATTGCGGTTCTGTCAGACTCATCCATACGTGGAATTAAAATTCCGCCGTCAGTAGATTCAATATCTAAAATACTTGATGGATCAGGAGTATCTGTGCCGATACCAACTTGTGCCTGAGCACTTAAAGCTGATAGTAGTATGATAATTAAAATATACAAATTCTTCATAGACTACAAAGATATTATCATTTCCAGTCAATAATCGTACTAAAGATAAAAACAAACATCTTATCGACGTAACAGCTGCAATAACCGACAAATACTCACTTTAACAGACTCATTATCGACTAATTACTTTATCCTATGTTTGATTAAATGATGTATACATTATCATTTAACTCGTTTTTCTTACTCATTAATTTAATAATCCTTAAAATTGAGAATGGAAAACAAAGACTACGACCTTATATGTGTTGGCGCTGGTATCATGACCGCTACGCTAGCCCTTATTACTAAAATACTTCAACCAGAAATGCGCATTCTAATTTTAGAACGATTAGATCAAGTTGCTCAAGAAAGTAGTGCTGCATGGAATAATGCTGGAACTGGTCATAGTGCTTTATGTGAACTTAATTATTGCCCTCAACAAAATAATCAGGTTGATATTAGTAAGGCAATAGACATTTGTACACAATTTGAAATGTCTAAACAATTCTGGAGTTACCTGGTAGCTCAAAATCTGATCAAAGAACCTAAATCTTTTATAAATCCGGTGCCTCATAATAGCTGGGTTTATGGAGCAGATAATGTAGAATATCTAGAGAGACGCTTTCACGCTATGAAAGAACATTTCATGTTTGAATCTATCGAATTCACAAGATCTATAGAGAAAATGAAGGAATGGTTTCCATTAATCATGGAAGATCGTGATAAGAGCGATCATATGGCTGGCTCTAGAATCGATCGTGGTGCCGAGATGAACTTCGGATCTCTAACAGAACAGCTATTCCATATCCTAGAAACTGAATATAACGTCACCGTTTCATTTAATGAAGAGGTTCAAGATGTAGATCCTGATAAGGATATAGAATGGGACGTCATTACTAAAAATAGGATCAGTGGTGATACTAGAACTTTAAGTGCACACCATGTTTTTATAGGTGCCGGTGGCGGTAGTTTGTTACTATTACAAAAAGTAGAAATAGACGAAAAAGAAGGCTATGGCGGATTTCCCGTAAGTGGAGCGTGGCTGGTTTGTAAAAACCAAGAGATCATTAACCAGCATTACGGCAAGGTTTATTCTAAAGCCGGACCTAATGATCCACCGATGAGCACACCACATCTAGATACGAGATTTATTAATGGGAAACGCGAATTACTATTTGGTCCTTTTGCCGGTTTTAGTCCTAAGTTTTTAAAAGAAGGTTCTTATCTAGATCTTTTTAAATCAATTAAGACCGATAATATTAAACCCATGCTGGAGTCCTTTTGGGATAATCTACCATTAACACAATACTTAATAAACCAAGTCACGATGTCCTTTGATGACCGCATGGATGATTTGCGCAAGTTCTATAAAAATGCCAAAAATGAAGACTGGGAATACCTAGTTGCTGGACAACGCGTTCAAATCATTAAAAAAGATGAATTTGAAGGCGGACAGTTGCAGTTTGGCACTGAAGTCATAGCTAGTAAAGATGGAAGTATTACTTGCCTTTTAGGCGCCTCTCCTGGAGCTTCTACAGCGGTAAAGATTATGCTAGACGTGATAGAAAAAGCTTTTCCAGAACTCATAGAAAATCCTGAAACATTAAGTAAATTACAGGAAATGATTCCGTTTTATAAGACTGAGGTTACTAAAGAATTGTTTGAAAAGGAGTTGAAGAAATCTAAGGAATTGCTAGAGTTATAGTATTATGAATAAAAAATCTCTTATTGAATGTCGCTGATTGTCGCGCGCGTTTGCAACGCGAGCAACGTGGTTAGTAATTTACCAGTGTTATCACATATTTCCTCTCCAAATTTCCAACACTTCTGAAGTATTCTTGTTCAATACTACATTGTAAGTTTTACAACGCGCGCGTTTTTCATTTTTATTACAAGTTGAAAGTTGAACAAACCAAACTCGATCCTCGTTTAGAGATTTTATTGTGAAATTCTCAAATTCAGACAAATCATATTTATAACCAATCTCCCAAATTAATAAGGCCATTTTTTTTGCACTTTCTTCAGTCGGGAGGATATCAGTATTATACCTAGTAATTATCTCAACTTTTTCGTCAAATCGGTCTATATGATGTAACAAATTTTGAGAACTACAAGCAACAAAAATGTAACAAATTGAACATACAATAATCACAAATCTTAATCTCAACACTTTTGACTGTTTCATTGTTTTTGAATTTTAAAAAAAGTTAACACCACTATAGCAAAAAAACTAACCAATATAAAATCAAACACTTGTAAATATAGAATTAAGAACAAACCAGATATAATAAACATGATAATTTAATTACATATGTCGCGCGCGTTTATAACGCGTGATGCTCTATAATTGCATTTATAATGCAAACACTTCACTTAATACCATTTTGAGATTTCTATCGGACATTTACCATTCTCTAAATATGCAGTTGCACTGCTGTGAACCCAATCTTCTTCATTTTTAACATAACCAGCAGATATCGGGTTATAATGAATATAATTGAATGCTGCTTCTAGCTTTTTAGTCCGATCCATGATCTTTGGATGAAAACCATCTTTCCATACTTTATAATTTGAATGTCTTTTTGATTTCTTTGCATGAAAAGCAAATTTATTCAATAACCATTCAGATCGACTTTCTCCAACTTCATTAATTGCTTCAATGAAAGCTTTTGAAGTAAATTTCTTTAAATCTCTAATAATATCATTTAAATCAATCTTTTGAGTACCTATAATCATATGGACATGACTGGGCATTATTACATAAGCAAATACGATTAATCCTTTTTCCTTAATACAATAGTTTATAGAATCTTCAAGAATATGAATATATCGATCTCTTGTAAACAAATCAATCCAATCCACAACAGTCATTGTAATGAAATAATTTTCTTCATGATCTTTTACCTTGTATCGCTCAGACATAAATGCAAGATATAAAATATGTTTATCGCATTGCAAATGCTTAATTAAAGCGAACGCGTTACAAACGCGTGCTCAACTAAAATTGCATTAGTAATGCAATCATTAAACTAAAACCTTTTTGTCAAAACTACTGGACATTTACAATCATCTCCACGTGGAAATGTTGCGCGCGTTTGCAACGCGTGCTCAACTTTAATCGCATTTGTAATGCAACTCCTAATTTAATATGTTTTTTTAAATCTACTTGTTTATGAAACAACAGTATTGTAGAAATACAAGAGATAACTCTACATCCATCATTACTAAATTATGTGTATGGAATTGACAATCGCATGACAAATGCTACATTAGAACGAACGCGTTGCAAACGCGCGCGACGTTGATATTTTTTTTTCTTGTTATTTCAAATGTCGCGCGCGTTTATATCACGAGTGACGTGGAAAAAAAATTAAAGAACATTCCAATATTAAATATTACGATAAGGAATCTCGCTTTGTTTTAATAATATCTTTCCTTTCTCTTTATCAAGACTTAGTTTCCTCCCTTTTTGACTTAAAATTAAATATAAAGACGTTTTCATTTTTTCCAAACTCAAACAAGGCCCCAAAATAATTTCAGTTAAACACTCAAAAGGAAATTTAATTTCTTTGAAAGGCTTATAAAAACTATCAGTAACCTGAAATTTTAAATTTGATAACTCACTAATCTTATTAGGAATAATTAATCTGCATTCTTTTTCATATTCGTAACCTTTATCTTTTAAAATTGGAAGGTATTTAAAATGATCCTGAAGTATATGAGAATCAAGATTTTGAGTGAAACCTATACTATAAGAATTAACCTCTATACATTTATGAAGCGTCTGTATATTTTGCTTTAAGTATTGTTCGTATTGTGAGGAATTATACACACATTTTTCAAAACGATATTCTCTATTCAATTCTGCTAACAGACTTTTATCAAACCCCAAAGCAATACCTTTAGACTTATCCGCATAAGTATTCCACATAGGTAAACTATCACCACACTCGGAAAAAGATATAATATGAGGATACAATTCATCAATATCTTCATTTCTAAAAAAAGTCATTCTCTTATCATTGAGAATTTTTGAAAAATTCTTCGAATCATTGGCAAGATTATTATCGTAAGATATTAATTCTTCCTTCAATAATCCAACTGCAATAGTATGTTCGGTAAAATCATTTAAAAAATCAACATGTGTTGCTCTTAGAGTTAAAGAGTCTACTGTTGATTGATTAATTATATGGTATAATGTTTCTAATGTGGTATAATGATAAACAGTTTCTTCTTGCATCAAATTAATTTTAAACAAACGATTATAGATATTCTAATCAAGTCTTCTGCTTCTTCTTTCTAGCTGCTGGGAATAATACGTTATTTAATATCAAACGATATCCTGGCGAGTTGGGATGCAGGCTCAACTCTGTAGGTGGATCTCCTACTCTATGCTGGTAATCTTCTGGATCGTGTCCACCGTAAAAGGTGAAGAATCCTTTACCACGTATTCCATGAATGTATTTTGCTTCTTTATTAGATCTGTTTTCTCCTAGAACTAGCACATTTTTCTTTACCTCATCACGGTCATAACTAGTCGTTTGCCCCATAAATCCTTTTACCAGACTGGTGTGGTTTTGATTCAACATTGTTGGGATAGGATCCCATTTTGCGCTGAAATCCATTAAAGAAAAGTAATCCAGTTCTTTTTTAATACCACGCTTCTGCGTCATGTCTATAGAGCTGAATTCATACACATTAGGTGAACGTTCTAAGGTAAAATCTGTAAAAGCAAAGGTCTTTGTGTAATCAATTTTTGTTTGATATGCGGGATCACTGGCATCACCGTCAAACATAGGCTCTGCGATATCAACACCTTCGGCAGCAAGGGCAATGTCAAAGCTGTCTGTAGCGCTACACATCGCAAACATAAAGCCACCACCGACTACATAATCTCGTATTTTAAGTGCTACGTCACGTTTTGCCTCACTTACCTTGTCGTATCCTAGTTTAGCAGCGCGTTCTTCGGCTTCCTTTTTTTCTTGAATGTACCAGGCTGCTGTTTTAAAGCTTCTATAAAATTTACCATATTGTCCTGTAAAATCTTCATGGTGCAAGTGCAGCCAGTCATAGAGTAATAACTCGTCTGCCAAGACTTCTTCATCATAGACCTTAGTATAAGGAATCTCTGCATAGGTAAGTACCATCGTTACCGCATCATCCCATGGCAACTTTCCTGTAGGTGTATACACGGCTATTTTTGGTGCTTTTTCTAGCAATACTTCTTGCATGTTTTGAGAAGGACTAGCAATAAGAGCAAGTATATCGCTCACTTCACTTTCTGTCATTTCCTCATAACTCACGCCGCGTACAGTTAATTCTTTCTTTATTTCATCAACATTGGGCATTAAAAAAGAGCCACCACGGTAGTTCAATAACCATTTTACTTTGGTTCCTTTGCTGAGTACCCAATAGGAAACGCCATAGGCTTTTAAGTGATCGTTTTGCGTGTCTGCATCCATAGGAACAAATAAATATTGTCCCATTGCCATTGGTGCCCATAGTGCTAGAAAGGCGTATAATAGAAGTTTCTTAAACATAAACATGTGTTCTTTTGAGCTGTGAGATGGTTCATTACGCTTTCGCGAAAGCGTAAACCCAATCATCTACATCATAAAAAATGCCATACTATGGCTCGATGGCTAAGATAGCAAAGAACGAAGTAGTTATAGAAAAAAGTATATGCTTTTTAAAGATGACCTAGAAAGGAACCTCATCATCTGGGCTCGCTGGGAAATCACCAAAGGCGTCTTGAGCACTAGGTAAACTTCTAGGATCAAGTCCATCTGGCCTGTTAGTATCATCGTTTGCCGCATTCATTTTTGAACCAAATTCATATGGCGTCGAGAAATCATCAAGATTATCAAACTTACCAAACTGCCCAAGGAATTTAAGACGTATCGCATCTGTAGCTCCATTACGGTGTTTTGCAACGATAAATTCGGCTTGATTTGCGGTTGGGCTGCGATCATCATCATCCCATTCTTCAAGGTTATAATACTCTGGCCTATAGATAAAGGATACAATATCTGCATCTTGCTCGATTGCTCCAGATTCACGCAGGTCAGATAGTAATGGTCTTTTACTACCACCACGAGTCTCTACCGCACGCGATAGTTGCGATAGTGCAATTACAGGAACACTCAGTTCTTTTGCTAGTGCTTTAAGATTACGAGAAATGGTAGAGATTTCTTGTTCACGGTTACCACCTTTTGCACCTGTTTGTGCCGTCATTAATTGTAAGTAATCAATCATGATTAACTTAATACCATGTTGTGAGGCCAGACGTCTACACTTTGCACGCAAGTCAAAAATGGATAGAGATGGTGTATCATCAATAAAAATAGGTGCTCGCTCTAGATCTTTTACTTTAACGTTAAGCTGTTCCCATTCAAATGGCTCAAGCTTACCGGTTCTTAATTTCTCACTGCTCAATCCAGTTTCTGAGGATATCAAACGAGTGATCAATTGTACAGAACTCATCTCTAGAGAGAAGAATGCTACTGGTATATTAGATCCTACAGCTACATTACGTGCCATAGAAAGTGTAAAGGCCGTTTTTCCCATACCAGGACGTGCCGCGATAATAATTAAATCACTAGGCTGCCATCCAGATGTTAATCGATCTAGATCTGTAAATCCAGTAGGTATACCACTTAATCCATCACGGTTTGCGATATCTTCAATGCGCTGCTTTGCCTGTTTTACCAGATCCATTGCAGACTCTGTACTTTTTCTAATGTTACCTTGAGTTACCTCATACAGTTTAGATTCTGCCTTATCAAGTAGGTCAAAAACGTCTGTAGACTCTTCATAAGAGTCTGAAATAATCTCTGTAGATAATTTAATCAAACTACGTTGAATAAACTTTTGCTGTATAATTCTAGCGTGAAATTCAATGTGTGCCGTTGAACTTACAAGCTGTGACAATTGCACAAGATAATGGTCACCACCAGCGGCTTCACTTTTCTCATCTTTACGCAATTGAGCACTAACGGTTAATAAGTCGACTGGACTACCGCTTTTAAACAGTTTATCAATAGCATCAAAGATGTATTGATGGGATTTTTGATAGAAAACCTCAGGTGTTAAAAGGTCTATAACCTCATCCACACCTTTACCATCAATCATCAACGCTCCTAGAACAACCTTCTCTAAATCAACAGCTTGCGGTGGTATCTTTCCTCTCTCAAGAGGAACGACCATGCTGTTGTCTGTTTTAGATACGGCTAATGATTGAATTTTTTCCATAGGTTCAAAAGTAGTGTTTTAAAGATGTTTATTACGTATCAGGATGTCACACGATAGTTAACAATTTAACTATTTATTATGATGACAACCTGTTGATAACTGCAGTTTTTTTTGATTGCATTGTAAATCAATAGGCGACAAAAATCGCGCCTAAATTTGAAACAAAAATAAGGTCGTTGATAAGTTTTACATCACGATTTCTCCTACTTTTTCAAAGAAAATTCTTGGATGCTTGAGGATTAAGATGATGCATAAGCAATAGTATAATTCACCAACAGAGATAAAAAATCCCTAGACCGATTAGTCAAGGGATTTTAAATATAAAATGTTAATGGGCTTATTCTTTAAAAACACCCATATTACAATATTTATCCATGCGCTGTTCTACTAGCTTATCAGCCTTTAGACCTTTCAACTCTTCATAATGGCGTAGTATACATGCACTTACTGCTTTAAAAGTATCTGGTCTATTCGTGTGCGCGCCACCAATTGGTTCTTTGAGGATCTCATCAACCAGCTTCATTTTTTTCATATCAGTCGCAGTTAGCTTTAACGCATCTGCAGCTTGTTCTTTAAATTCCCAGCTGCGCCATAAAATAGAAGAACAAGATTCTGGTGAGATGACAGAGTACCATGTGTTTTCAAGCATAATTACTCGATCACCTACTCCTATACCTAGCGCTCCACCACTTGCTCCTTCACCTATAATCATTACAATGATAGGCACTTTTAAACGTGTCATTTCAAGAATATTACGAGCAATAGCTTCACCTTGTCCACGTTCCTCAGCTTCTAGTCCTGGATATGCACCTGGTGTATCAATAAGACATACTACAGGAACACCAAATTTCTCGGCACTTTTCATAAGACGTAAAGCCTTACGATATCCCTCAGGATTTGCCATACCGAAATTGCGATACTGACGTGTTTTGGTATTAAAACCTTTTTGCTGACCGATGAACATAAAGCTCTGATCGCCTATTTTACCTAGTCCACCTATCATCGCTTTATCATCCTTTACTCCACGATCACCGTGCAGCTCGAGCCATGTGTCACCACAAATTGCTTTGATATAATCTAGTGTATAAGGACGAGCAGGATGACGTGACATTTGCACACGTTGCCATGGCGTTAAATTGCCATAAATCTCTTTGCGAGTCGCTTTTAATTTTTTCTCTATTTGTTTACAGGTTGCGGTAACGTCTACTTCGCTATCACTTCCTATGGCCAGCGTTTGCTGGTATTTTTCTTCAAGTTCCTTGATAGGTAATTCAAAATCAAGATATTCCATAAACTTAGGGTTGTTCTTGTTAGGAAGACAAATATAATAGATTCTTTTAAGCGATAGCACCTCAAAAGTATAAGATATTAAGAGGTTTAATTTTATTCGCTTTCGCGTAAGCGAGATAAAACAGCCTTTTAACTTTAAAGACAATTGTTAATCTATAAAAGCGTCCACTATTTGCGCTGTAAACGTGTCTTTATAAAGCCATTAAGCACGATAACGACAAGAATTACAATAGCACCGATGTAGAACTGTGGTGTCATTTGCTCGGCATCGCCTAATATGAAAAACGCTAGTAAAATCCCATAAACTGGCTCAAGGTTTGTGGTAAGCATGACCGTATAAGCACTTAAATACTTCATTACTTTTACACTAGCGATAAACGCATAAGCAGTACATACAGATGCCAGTATTCCCATCCACAACCAGTCATCACTAGTCAATTGTTGTGGTCCTACAAAGTCAAATTGTGGGAGCGTAAAAAATAAGGATAGTAATACTACACCACTTAACAATTCATAAAACGATATCATTGATGGTGGATGTTCTTTTGCAAACGTGACATTCATAATGGAAAATGTAGCGCTTAAAAAAGCACTGGTTAATCCCAACACCATTCCCGTAACATATTCCGTTTCTACTTGAAAAATATAATACAAAGCGCCTATAATCAACATGCCAAATATTAATTCATACCAAACTAATTTTTTAGGTGTGAACAGCGGTTCAAGCAAGGCTGTGAAGAAAGCTCCTGTACTCATCATCGCAAGAGTGACTGATACATTAGACGCTTTTATGGCACCAAAAAATGTAATCCAGTGCAAGGCGATAACCATACCTGCTAGACAAATGGATAGTAAACGCTTACGAGGTAATTTATGAACACCCGTAAATTGAAACGGAATCTTTTTCACCTTCATGTAGATCACAATCATAATGACGGCTAGTACCATGCGCCACCAGACTAGCGGCACAGATTCTATTGAAATAAGCGCACCTAATACTGCAGTAAAACCCCAAATGAAAACTATAAAATGAAGATGGAGATAATTTAATAATCTATCGTCGCGCATTTCTTATCAGTAATAAAGCTACTATACCAAAGAATATATTAGGAGCCCAAACGGCGATCCATGGTTCAAACGATGTACTTTTCTCTGCGATAGTACCAAATACTTTATCTAGGAACATGTAACTCATAGCAATCCCTAATCCGATGGCTAGATTTACACCCATTCCACCTCGCTTTTTTACAGACGATACCGCAACGGCTATTATAGTAAATATTAAAGCACTTACAGGTATGGAAGTACGTTTGTGCTTTTCCACGTAATAAACATTCATATTACCATTTCCACGACTTTCTTCTGTCTCAATAAAATCAAGAAGCTTTTGATAGGACAAGGTTTCTGCCACATAAGAAGATGGAGTTAACTCATCTATATCAAAATTAAGAATGGTGTCTAGTTTTGCCTTAGTGGTTAAAATCTCTCCATTTTCTTGAAGCACACGTTTTTTATAACGACTAAGTGTGTAAATGCTGTCTTTAAAAGCAATACGTTCTGCATATATTTTATACTCTAGCTCATTTCCATTAAAATGCTCTAGGGTAAAATCATATCCTGTTTTTCTTCCAGAATTGTAATTACTCACATATACATAATCGTCATCTGATATACGCCGGAAAACATTATTGGTTTGCCGTTCTTTTTCTGACTTAAAGTATTTAAACTGAAACTCATTAAATCCTGCAGCAGCATCTGGCACAAATACGGTACTAAAAACTAATGCTGTAACACATACTAAAACTGCTCCTATTATATAAGGACGCAAGAATCTATTGTAAGACACTCCAGAACTTAAAAAAGCGACTATCTCTGTATTATTAGCCAGTTTTGAAGTAAAAAACATGGTAGAAATAAAGAGAAAAATAGGAAATAAGAAATTTGAAAAATAGATAGTAAAATCCAGTAGATACATCATCACCTCAGTAAAAGGAATGTCTTTACTTAATATCTTCCCTATCTTCTCTGCAATGTGCACAGTAATCATAATAGGTATGAAAAGGCACAAGAGCAGTAGAAAAGCTCCTAAGTATTGTTTTAATATGTATCTATCTAGAATTTTAAGCACTAGAGTCTATTATCCATTTGTTTCACCATTTTATCCTTCCATGTTCGGAAGTCACCAGCTAGTATATGCTTACGAGCTTCTCTCATTAACCATAAATAAAAAGATAAATTGTGTATCGTACAAATTTGTCTACCTAACATCTCGTTTACAGTAAATAGATGTCTTACATAAGCTTTAGAATATGCAGTATCTACCCATGCATAATTTGCCGGATCTAAAGGTGAGAAATCTGTTTCCCATTTTTTATTCTTCATGTTCATGGTACCATGGGCAGTAAAAATCATTCCATTACGACCATTACGTGTAGGCATCACACAGTCGAACATATCAACACCTAAGGCTACATTTTCTAATAAATTAATAGGTGTACCTACACCCATAAGATATCTAGGTTTATCCTTAGGCAATACGGCAGTAACCACGTCTGTCATCGCATACATTTCTTCGGCAGGCTCTCCTACGGAAAGTCCACCTATTGCATTTGCAGGCATGTCACAATTTGCAATAAACTCTGCACTTTGCTCTCTTAAATCTTTATACGTACTACCTTGAACAATAGGGAATAAAGTCTGGCTGAAACCATACTTATCTGGTGTACTATTAAAATGCTCTATACATCGCTTTAACCATCGATGAGTCATGTGCATACTACGTCGGGCATAATTATACTCACAAGGATAAGGAGTACACTCATCAAATGCCATTATAATATCTGCGCCTATACTGCGCTGTATATCCATCGCACGTTCTGGTGTAAAGAAGTGGTATGATCCATCAATATGTGATTTAAATTTCACACCTTCTTCTTTAATCTTGCGATTTGCACTCAAAGAATATACTTGGTAACCACCAGAATCTGTGAGAATAGGACGATCCCAATTCATAAATTTATGTAATCCACCAGCTTTTTCTAATACATCTATACCAGGTCTTAAATAAAGATGGTAAGTATTTGCCAGTATAATGTCGGGATTAACCTCATTTTCTAGCTCTCGCTGGTGTACACCTTTTACAGTACCTACAGTACCTACAGGCATAAATATAGGAGTCTCAATTGCTCCATGGTCCGTGTGCACAACTCCAGCTCTCGCCTGGCTTTGTGAATCAGTTTGTAATAAATCAAATTTCATGCGCCGCAAAGATACTTTAATGAACTTGAATTTGTACTCCATTTTACGATCTCAAACTGAGTAGCATCTAATCATGGTTGTTAAATAGGATTATATATATTGAGATTACGCTTTCGCGAAAGCGTGATTACGACTACTCTTAAGATACTAAGAAGTAAAGCCATCTTCATTAATTCTATAATTTGTTTACAAAAGGTGGATTTTAGTTAATAAGTGCTGTTGATTTCATTCCTTAAAAAAATGAGAATCGTTCTAACTTTGAAACATTATCAAAAAAAACCAAAATGGCTGATACACAGCACTTAAAAGATTTAGTAACGCAAGTACGTCGCGATATCGTAAGACAAGTACATGCAGTAAGTAGTGGACATCCTGGAGGCTCTCTAGGTTGTACAGAATTTCTTGTAACCTTATATAACGAAGTTATGGATCATGATCCTAGCTTTAATATGGACGGAATAAATGAAGATTTATTTTTTCTTTCTAATGGTCACATCTCACCTGTTTTTTATAGTGTTCTTGCTCGTGCTGGATATTTTCCAGTATCTGAGTTGAGTACTTTTAGAAAACTTAACACTAGACTACAAGGACACCCAACAACACATGAAGGTTTGCCAGGTGTGCGCATCGCAAGTGGATCACTAGGTCAAGGAATGAGTGTTGCCATAGGTGCTGCACAGGTAAAAAAACTGAATGGAGATGATAAAACTGTTTTCACACTTCATGGAGATGGTGAACTACAGGAAGGACAGATCTGGGAAGCAGCCATGTATGCTGCTGCTAATAAAGTGGACAATTTAATATCCACAATTGATGTTAACGGTCAACAAATTGACGGTAGTACAGAACAGGTACTTGCATTAGGTGATTTACGTAATAAATTTGAAGCTTTTGGATGGGATGTTATAACTGTTGATAAAGGAAATGACGTTGATGCGATTATTACTGGTATGAAAGAAGCTATGGACCTTACAAGAAAAGGTAAACCAGTTTGCATTCTTCTTCATACAGAAATGGGTAATGGTATCGACTTTATGATGGGATCTCATGCATGGCATGGTATTGCTCCTAATGATGAGCAGCTTGCTGAGGCGTTAAGACAGAATCCAGAAACCTTAGGTGATTATTAATTAAAACACGCTGTCACAACAGCATGAGTATATGAAAATTTACGAAAACACAGGAAGTAAGGATACCAGATCAGGTTTTGGTGATGGACTTACAGAACTAGGAAAAAAGAATGAGAAAGTTGTCGCTCTATGTGCTGACTTAACAGGTTCTTTAAAAATGAATGCTTTTGCAGACAATCATCCAGAGCGTTTCTTTCAAGTTGGTATTGCAGAGGCTAACATGATGGGAATCGCTGCAGGAATGACTATAGGTGGAAAAATTCCATTTACAGGAACTTTTGCTAACTTTTCTACAGGTCGTGTTTATGACCAGATCAGACAAAGCATCGCATATTCTGATAAGAATGTGAAAATCTGTGCATCGCATTCAGGTCTTACTCTAGGTGAAGATGGTGCAACACACCAAATTTTAGAAGACATAGGATTGATGAAAATGTTACCAGGTATGACTGTAATCAACACGTGTGACTACAATCAAACTAAAGCAGCTACACTTGCCATTGCAGAGCATCACGGACCTGTTTACCTAAGATTCGGCCGACCTAAAGTAGCTAACTTCACTCCAGAAAATGGAACTTTTGAAATAGGTAAAGCAGTAATGCTACAAGAAGGAACTGATGTAACAATCATCGCAACAGGTCATTTAGTTTGGGAAGCTTTAGAAGCGGCTAAAACTCTTAATGAAAAAGGAATCAGTGCTGAGGTTATTAACATACATACAATTAAACCACTTGATGAAGCTGCTATTATAGCATCAGCAAAGAAAACTGGTTGTGTCGTTACTGCCGAAGAACACAATTATCTAGGTGGATTAGGAGAAAGCGTTGCTCGTACACTGGCAATGCATCACCCAACGGCACAAGAATTTGTTGCTACACAAGATACCTTTGGTGAAAGTGGAACACCAGCACAATTATTAGAAAAATATGGCTTAAATGCCGAGAATATCGCATTGAAAGCTGAAAAAGTAATCAGTAGAAAGTAATTCTTTTATTATTTTAATTTTGAAATCCTTAGAGCATGCTCTAAGGATTTTTTTTTGCTATAATTTATCATTTAAAAACGATAAGAAATCTTAGGCAACAAAGAAAAAGAATCAAGATCTTTAGTCGTTCCTCTCTCCATTTTAAATGGTGTGTAATGCATTTCTAAAGAAATCTGTATTAATGATTTATCTTTAAGATTGAGTGTATATGATAATCCCGGTGCCACAAGAAAGGAATTAATATTGTCATAGTCTAAAACGGCATCTCCATCCCTAGTCACCGGATCGAGAAATATAGACGATATTCCTAAACCGAAACTAAGTTCTACTCGATTTTGATCACTTTCCCATATGTACTTATTAAGTTTGAGATAAGCGTTTAAAATTGTGGTGGCTTCTATTTCAAAATCTAGATTATTATCTCTTAGTAAGAAATAATTTTCTTGATCTGGAATGACTAGTTGAATTCCTAATTCAAAACTTCTATTATAAAAGTCATCAGGTACAACCACACCCAATTCAAAAAATGGAGCGTTATTTAAAAAACGAGATAAATTTTTAGTAGGAACCCAATACCCAGCACCTATTTTAACATAAGGAATATTTTGATTGATGTTTAGTTCATCTGATGACGTAGCATCATTATTCTGCGCCAAACAACACAGTGATACGAATAAAGCGATGATACAAATTGCAATAGATTTCATAATCTTGATTTTTAAATTCAAGACAATATTATTGTGTTAATCACTATTAAATTTGCATTATTAAAGAATTTATAGATTTATAATTGCGATAATCACAAATCTATAATTATAATAAAAGCCTCTAGTGAGGCTTTTATTATAATCGATCAATGGCTCAGTTAAACTTATGTCGTTACAGCAATAGCAGTATCTGCATCTAAGTAGTCTGGCACTCCATCTCCATCAGTATCCAGCGCGTCGCTAGGGTCTCCATCTCCATTAGGATCTGCATTTTCATCGATGGTATTTACACCATCATTATCATCATCGGCATCGATATAATTAAATCTACCAATAGTATCCTCATCAGTATTGTCAGCATTATCAGATGATCTTAAGTTGCGATCTCCATCTAGATCTTCAAATTTAGAGAAAATTCCATCACCATCGTGATCAGTAACTTTTACCGCTCTAAGTTGAAAAGTAAAAATTAAAGGTGAATATGAAGGTATCCCAGAAACAGAACTAGAAAAATAACCTAAGCCAGATGGCATAAAAACAGCTCCAATGCCACCATTCTCATATGATAAGGTACCATCTGGTTGAGGTGTGATGGATGTAGCTTCATTAAATTGAGTCACACCTTCCATAAAACCACTAACTACCTGAGGTAAATCAAACCAAATTGAATTAGTTGAAGAATCAAAAACAATTTGCTGATATGAGCCGTTGTCATTCATTTCTTTATTAAGTTGATAACCTTTATAACTTACTAAAGTACTGTCTGCAAATGAAGGAGATTTTGCGCCAGCACCTTGTCTTACGTTAAGTGTATAAACCGTATAGTCAATTCCTTCTCTTCTCAATACAGAAGTGGTAACTTGTTGTGATAAAGGAATTTTATTTGCGTTCACACCTACTAACGAATCAAATTTTATTTCAAAATCACTACCTACAGGATTATTTGCATAATCTTCATAATTCCAAAAATGTGAGGCTAAGTAATTTTGTAACTCTAACTGATCTTCAAGATCCACTTCTTGGCGATCTCTAATCGCAACAGTAGTTGAATCATCATCTGGACTACAAGCGATAGCTATGATTATAATAAGACAACTAGCTATAATGTATTTAAGGTTTTTCATCTTCATTTTTTTAAGCGCTCAAAGATAGTATTTTCTAGTACTTTTGTTGAGATAACGCTTAATTAAAGCTTCTGTTATGCGAGTAGATAAATATTTATGGGCAACTAGATACTTCAAAACTAGAAGCAAGGCTACCGATGCCGCAAAAAAAGGACGCATTAGAATAGGTGATGCTATTATAAAACCTTCTAGAGATGTATATCCCGGTGACTTAATAAAGTTACGTAAAGACCAAATAGACTATGTAATAGAAGTCATTGATTTACCTGATAGCCGAGTAGGAAATAAATTGGTTAATTTATATAGACTAGATCGAACTCCGAAAGAAAACTTTGAAGCTCGTAAAATGATAGAATTAAATCAGGATTATTATAGAAGAAAAGGAGAAGGACGACCTACTAAAAAAGACCGAAGAGATTTGAGTGACTTATTAGGACAACAAAATGAGGAAGAGTGACAAAATTAAGTAAAGAGTATTGGGAGAAAAGATATATTGATAATTCTACATCCTGGGATTTGGGAGAACCATCTACGCCCATCAAAGAATATATAGACCAACTAAAATATAAAGACTCAAAAATTCTTATTCCTGGTGCCGGAAATGCACACGAAGCTAACTATTTATTTGAAAATGGTTTTAAAAACATTTACATTCTCGACATTGCACCATCACCATTGGAATATGCTAAAAAAAGAATAAACTTACCAAGCAGTCACTTTATTCAACAAGACTATTTTAAGTATTCTGAATTATACGATATCATTTTTGAACAAACATTTTTCTGTGCCTTGGAGCCTCGCTTTCGCGAAAGCTACGTAAAAAAAACACATACGCTTTTAAAAGACGGTGGATGTTTAATCGGAGTATTGTTTAATTTTGAAAACAAATTAGATGGACCACCATTCGGAGGCTCTGTAAAAGAATATACGAGTCTTTTTGAACCTTTCTTTGACATTATTATGATGAGGCCATGTTATAATTCTGTTCCAACTAGAAAGGGTAAGGAGTTATTTATTAAACTAATTAAGAAAAATAATGGAAACTAGAATTTTAGATCATGATCAGGTTAAAAATAAAATTAGACGCATTGCTTATCAAATAGCTGAAGTGTTTCTAAATCATGATGAGATCATCCTAGCTGGTATTAGCGATGGTGGTTATGTTTTTGCTAAAAAACTTAAAGCATCTCTTTCTAAAATTGTAACTAGTGAAATTACTCTTTGCAAAGTAGAAATTGATAAAACAAATCCGTTAAGAGAAATTAAGACATCATTAAAACCAGAAGAATATACCAATAAAGGTGTTGTTCTATGCGATGACGTATTAAATAGTGGAACCACATTAATTTATGGAGTGAAACATTTTCTAAATGTTCCACTAGATCGATTAAAAACAGCTGTTTTAGTAAATCGTAATCATAAAAAATATCCAGTTAAGGCGGATTTTAAAGGGATATCCTTATCTACAACGATGCAAGAGCATATTGAAGTTTATCTTAAAGCAGAACCATACAGCGTTATCTTAAAATAATGTGCTTACAATTTCATTAGAAATTTCACTTACACTTTTATCATCAACTGTGATTTGATAACGAGCTCGTTGATAAAATGGTCTGCGTTCAAAAAGGTGTTTACCTATAAATTCCAATAAATCATCTTTATCGTTAATTCCGGATATTAATGGACGATTTTCTTTATTATCCCATAAACGATTCGTTAAAGTTTTTATTCCCGCATTTAAATAAATAGTGTGAATAAAGCTTTTGCTGGATAACATATCCATATGATTATAATAACATGGAGTACCTCCACCAAGACTCAAAATAATTTTTCGATCTTCATCTATTAGCTCTTTTAAATATTTGTTTTCTATTTGCCTGAAGTAAATCACACCTTTTTTTTGGAAGATTTCAGAAATTTTTTCACCCTCCTTAAATTCTATATAATGATCCAAATCTATAAACTCAAACCCAATAAACCTACTAACTACCTGTCCTACAACCGTTTTACCACTCCCCATATATCCTAATAAAATGATCATATTTATTCATTTTTGAGCCTTAAAAAAGCACTGATTAAAAAAAACGAAATTAATTCAAAAAAACTTGTTGAGATTTAAAAAGAGGTTATATATTTGCACCCGCAATTAAGCAATACCGATCTGGTAGCTCAGTTGGCAGAGCATCTCCCTTTTAAGGAGAGGGTCCTGGGTTCGAGCCCCAGCCAGATCACAAGATTATTTTAATCTAAAAAAGTCCTTAAATTTTAAGGACTTTTTTTATACCCGAGTGCTGGAATTGGTAGACAGGCACGGTTGAGGGCCGTGTGTGCTAGTCACGTGTGGGTTCAAGTCCCATCTCGGGTACTATAAAAATCAGGTTTTACCTGATTTTTTTTATTCCTTATTTTTCTGATCTTTTACCAAAATTGTTAAATAAAATCCAAATTGTAGAACTTTTTCTCTAAAACCTCAAACACTTTCCATTTTTGTTTAACTTTACTCAACTAAAAGTAAAACAGAATAATTTTGATTAAAAGTAAGTTTAGTATTAAGGATTTAGAAAACCTTAGCGGTATAAAGGCACATACCATAAGAATTTGGGAGAAGAGGTATGGTCTACTTACGCCAGATAGGACAGACACGAATATAAGGACCTATGACTTAGAAGCTCTTCAAAAGATTTTAAACATATCCTATTTACGTAATGCTGGTATTAAAATATCTGCTATTGCTGAACTTAGTTCTGAGGATATTGAAGTGCAGGTACGAAATTTTGCTGAACGTAATAATAAGAATGATCACGCTATACAGGAATTAAAGCTTGCGATGGTTAACTTTGATCAACAAATGTTTCAAAGAATATATCAAAGCTCTTTAGATGAGTTTGGATTTTCAGGTGTATTCTATAATTTATTTGTTCCTTTCCTAGAAGAACTAGGTTATTTATGGCAATCAAAAACAATTAATTTAGCACACGAGCACTTTATAAGTCATTTAATAAAGCAGAAGGTTCTAATCAACCTTGAAAAACTTCAGTATCAACAACCTCATAATCAAGAGCAAGTATATATTTTATTTCTTCCTGAAAATGAAATGCATGATCTAGGTTTATTATTTTTAAATTATGAATTATTAAAAAGAGGTTGTAACACCATATACTTAGGTGCGAGTATGATGTTAGAATCATTACCATTTTTCAAAAATAAAGAGGCAAAACCTACTTTTATTACCTATATCACAGTACAGCCCACTGAAAAGCAACTGCCATCATTTTTAAAACAATTTGATAAAAAAGTTTCCAACGGAGATGATGTAGAATTATGGGTATTAGGTCAACTTGCTCAAAAAATTAAGGATAAAGATCTTAAATCTAATCAGCTAGTATTTAGAGGTATTTCAGATGTGATCAACAAAATCCCTGAACTGGTAAAGTCATGAGAAAAACGATAGCTATAATAGGATCAGGTTTCGCCTCTCTCTCAGCGGCTAGTTATTTAGCAAAAGCAGGATTTAAAGTCACAATATTTGAAAAAAATGATACCGTCGGCGGTAGAGCTAGAAGATTGGTCAAAGATGGTTTCACATTTGACATAGGACCTTCATGGTACTGGATGCCAGATATTTTTGAACGTTTTTTTGCTGATTTCGATAAAAAACCATCTGATTACTATAAACTCGACAAATTAAATCCCGCTTACACCGTGATTTTTAAGGACGAGTCTATTGAAATTGGTGACAATTTAAACACAATCAAAGAGACTTTTGAAAAGATTGAAAAAGGTAGTTCACAACCATTACAAGACTTTATTGATAACGCAAAAGAAAATTATGATATTGCGATTAAAAAACTAGTTTATAGGCCAGGTGAATCACCGCTAGAGCTAGTAACACCTCAAACAGTAAAAAAACTAGGCGCTTTCATAAGCAATGTTTCAAGAGATGTACGTAAAAAATTTACAAATCATAAACTTGTTTCTATTTTAGAATTCCCAGTACTTTTTTTGGGAGCTACTCCAGGGAACACACCTAGCTTTTATAACTTCATGAATTATGCAGACTTTGGGTTAGGAACATGGCATCCTAATGGTGGAATGTATGAGGTCATACTAGCCATGGAAAAGCTTGCCAAAGAACAAGGAGTAACTATCCACACGAGTTCGCCTGTTTCACAAATATTAATAGATGAAGATATTAACGCTATAGGTATTGAAGTTTATGATAAGAAATTAGATTTTGACATCATATTATCTGGAGCAGATTATCATCATTCTGAAACTTTATTACCGCAAAAATATAGACAATATTCAGAAGCGTACTGGGAAAAGAAGACCTTTGCTCCTAGTTCATTAATCTTTTATGTAGGTTTTGATAAAAAACTAAAAAACATAGAGCACCACAATCTATTCTTTGACACTGATTTTGAAAAACATGCTCACGAGATTTATGAAGAGGCTCAATGGCCAGAAGATCCATTGTTCTATGCAAACTTTACATCAGTTACTGACAAAAGTACAGCTCCAGAAGGATGTGAAAATGGGTTTTTTCTAATACCTCTTGCCCCAGGTTTAGAAGACACGCCAGAGCTTAGAGAAAAATACTTTAATATTATTATGAAACGTTTTGAAGAAAGAACCGCACAAAACGTTACAAACCACATTATCTTTAAAGAATCATTTTGCGTGAATGACTTTAAATCAGAATACAATAGCTATAAAGGGAATGCCTATGGTATGGCAAATACTTTATTACAAACTGCATTTTTACGACCTAATATTAAAAGTAAAAAAGTTAAAAATTTATATTTCACTGGTCAACTTACCGTTCCTGGACCTGGCGTTCCACCATCTCTTATTTCAGGAAAATTAGCAGCTGACCTTATTAAAAAATATTCATAATCATGAAAAGTTTATTCGATAAAGTATCACGTCAGTGCAGTAAGGCCGTTACTAATAATTATAGTACATCCTTCTCATTAGCTAGTAAAATGTTAGGCCCTACTATTAGACAAGACATTCATAATATTTACGGTTTTGTAAGGTTTGCAGATGAAATCGTTGATTCTTTCCACGATTATGATAAAAGAACTCTTCTAGATCGATTTGAATTAGACCTTAAATATGCAATTGAAGAAAAAATAAGTCTTAATCCTATCTTGAATTCATTTCAAGAGACTGTAAACAAATACAACATCACTCCAGATATGTATGGTGCATTTATTAACAGCATGCGATTAGATCTAGATAAGTCTGTATATCTAACCGATGAGGAGTATAAAAATTACATCTACGGTAGCGCTGATGTTGTAGGCCTAATGTCTTTAAAAGTATTTGTAAAAGGTGATCAAGCTAAATACGATGAACTTAAAGAAGACGCTATGAGACTAGGTAGTGCATTTCAAAAAGTGAATTTCTTACGTGATTTGAAAGCAGACTTAGATGTACTAGAAAGAAGTTATTTCCCTAATACAGACTTACAAGACCTATCTGAAGAGGATAAGGCTAGACTCATTCAAGAAATTAAAGAAGATTTTGACGCTGGACTTAAAGGTATTCAACGCTTACCAGTAGAAGCTAAACTAGGCGTTTACACAGCATATGTTTATTATCGCAGACTCCTTACCCGTTTAGAGCGTACACCGTCCAAAGAAATAAGAAATGCACGTATTAGAGTACCTAATTATGAAAAATTAGGCTTACTTGCAAAAGGTTATGTCAGCTATCGCTTAAATTTAATTTAATGGAGGTACTTTATTGGATTCTTATTTTTCTCACAACTTTTTGCGTTATGGAGTTTAATGCCTGGTGGATGCATAAATACGTGATGCACGGTTTTCTTTGGAATCTACACGAAGACCATCATCACAAAAAACATAACAGCTGGTTTGAAAAAAATGACTTCTTCTTTGTATTCTATGCCGCCATTAGTATAAGCCTTAAGGTTGCACATAGCACATTTGACTTATGGTGGGCATTACCTATGAGTGCAGGTATTTTTGCATATGGAGTAGCTTATTTTATTGTACATGATATTTTCATACACCAGCGTTTTAAATGGTTGCGCAAAGCAAATAACGTCTATGCACGCGGCGTAAGAAGAGCCCATAAAATACACCACAAGCATATAGGTAAAGAAAAAGGAGAAAATTTTGGCATGCTAGTCGTTCCTCTCAAATACTTTAAATAAATGGCCAAAGCCATCATCATAGGGTCAGGATTAGGAGGACTTGCAACAGCTCTTAGACTAAAACATAAAGGTTATCAAGTAACAGTATTTGAGCAAAATCATTATGCTGGCGGTAAATTACACGCTATAAAGCAAGATGGATATAGATTTGATTTAGGTCCTTCCCTATTCACACTACCTCATCTAGTTGATGAACTGCACGATCTATTCCCTGCTATCGATAACTCTTTTTCATATATAAAAAAAGATGTAGGATGTCATTATTTTTGGGAAGATGGCACTAGATTTAAAGCTTACACGGATCAAAAAGACTTCGTTAACCACGCTAGCAAACTTTTTAGAGAGCCTAAGAGTACCATTGATAGTTATTTAACAAATAGTAAATCCCGCTATAATCTTACAAAATCTCTTTTTCTAGAAAAGTCACTTCATAAATGGAGTACCTATTTTTCATTAGATACCTTAAAGGCTATAGTTAACGCGCCATTTCTAGGACTATTAAACACGCTTGACGAAGAGAACAAAGTGTTTAAAAACCCTAAACTAACACAGTTATTCAACCGTTATGCCACCTATAATGGTTCTTCTCCATATCAAACGCCTGGTATAATGTCTATGATACCCCATTTAGAAATGGGCATTGGCACTTATTATCCTCAACACGGTATGCATAGCATTTCTCAATCGCTTTATGAACTTGCGACTAAAGTCGGTGTAGAATTTCGCTTTCGCGAAAGCGTAGATAAAATAAATTACAATAACAATCTAGCCACGAGTATAACAACAGCATTAAAGACTTATAAAGCAGATATTATAGTCTCTAATATGGATATCTATCCTACATATAAAAAGCTACTTACTCAGTACCCAGCACCTAAAAAAACACTTGAACAAGAACGTAGCAGTAGCGCTTTAATTTTTTATTGGGGAATAGACCGTGAATTTCCAGAATTAGACCTACATAACATTCTTTTCAGTAACGACTACCCGACTGAATTTGATCATATTTTCAATAAAAAATCTCTTTCTAACGATCCTACTATTTATATCAACATTACCAGTAAAGAAACCAAAACTGATGCTCCTGCAGGTTGTGAAAATTGGTTTGTAATGATTAACGCTCCAGGCAATTATGGACAGAACTGGGAAGAAATGATTAATACTGCTAGAAAGAATATTATTCTTAAAATAAATAAATGTTTAGGAACAGATATCTCACAACATATCGCTACAGAGTATATTTTAGATCCTTGTGATATTGAAAAGAAAACCAGCAGCTACCGCGGTGCTTTATATGGCGCAGCTAGCAATAATAAATTTGCTGCTTTTCTCAGACATCCTAATTTTAATAAAGGTCTTAAAAATCTTTACCACGTCGGAGGATCTGTTCATCCCGGTGGAGGAATTCCATTATGTCTATTGAGTGCACAGATAACGGCAGACTTAATTCAAGATGCATCATGATTAAAAAAGCATTAATAGTATTTTTATGGATATTGCACTTATCAGCTCTTATAGGCTTAGCACTAGGATATAAAGATTTTTTATACCTAAATCTCCTTTCACACTCCTGTACCTAACTATAGTTTTATGGGTATGTTTTCCTATTCAATCCATTAAAAAAATAAGCTTATTTATATTATGTTTTGTTGTAGGAATGACTGTGGAATGGATAGGTGTTCATACAGGTAGTCTATTTGGCGATTATTTTTACGGTGATAATCTAGGCCCCAAATTAGATGGTATCCCCTATTTAATAGGCATTAACTGGGCTGTACTAACCTTTACAAGTCATGCTATAGCACAATCGTTTTTAAAAAATATCACAGCACAAATATTTGGTGCAGCAGGATTAATGGTTGCACTAGATTTTTTTCTTGAACATATTTGCGATTATTCAGGGTACTGGCACTTTAATGGTGGTGCTGGCTGGTGGAATTATGCTTGCTGGTTCATCATTGCTGCTATACTTCATGCCGTTTTAGCTCATTATAAATTAAAAGGTGACCGCAACAGTTCGTTACATTTGTATGCAGCACAACTCATTTTTGCATTAGGTTTATGGATCATCATTTCGATATAGCGATTATAGGTTTAGGTTGCGCAGGTAGTCATATAACTATAGAATTATTAAAACAACATCCAGACATTAAACTGGTTGTGATTGATGACGCTCCATCTACAATACATAAAAAATGGTCTTTCTGGGAAAAAGGCTCTGGTAAATGGGATCAAATGATACTTAAAAAATGGAATCATGGTCTATTTAAATCAGATAAAGGCAGCATTGAGCTAGATATGCATCCTTATACTTATAAAACTATTAATAGTGTCGATTTTATCGCTTTCGCAAAAGCGGAATTAGAAAAAAATCATCATAGTAAATTTATCAATTCAACAGTATTAAGCATTAATGCTCTTAATGAAGAGACTCATACAATTAGTTCTACTGATGGATCATCTGTAAGTGCTAGACTAATACTCGACAGCCGTATTGACACTGACTTTTTTAAAGATCAAAAAGCGATTACTTTACATCAACATTTTAAAGGATGGACTATAGAAACACCTATGGATAGTTTTAATCCAGAATGTTTTACCATGATGGATTATAGTTTAAGAGATAATGGTACGACTAGTTTTACATATGTACTTCCTTATAGTTCTCAAAAAGCACTTATTGAGTTTACTTATTTCTCACCTGAATTAGTTAATGATAATATCTATGATAATTATTTAAAGCGCTACATCAATAAGCATTTGAAAATAGACGACTATAAAATTGTTGAAATAGAAAATGGTGTTATACCCATGACAACCTATGATTTTAATCGTCATCATTCTCATAAAATATTTAAAATAGGGACAGCAGGTGGCTGGGTTAAACCTTCTACAGGCTATTCTTTTAAAATGACAGAAAAAAAAGCAGAAACACTAGTTTTTAATTACCTGAACGAGATCCCTTTACTGACAGGTTTATCTAAAAATAGATTTAGTTTATATGACAAAACAATGCTATCTGTGCTCCATGACTTTAATAATGATGGACCTGCTTTTTTCCATCGTTTATACGATAAAAACGATATTCAAAAATTATTTAAATTTTTAGATGAGGAGACACACCTTAATGAAGAAATTTCTATTATGAAAAGTATGACGTCGTTGAGAATGATCAAAGCTTTTTTTAAAAGTCTATTGTAGACTCGCCGGTGTTTCAAAGTTAGGCCACGTTCCAGTTATGTGGTAAGGCTGAAATCTAGTAAACATTTCTTCTTTATACCATTGTAAGGCTTGTGTTTGTTGTACCGCATGCCTATGATTCTGACTACGATAAGCAAATTTCTTTAAGGCACGAGCATCATCCCATAAACTGAATGTTGCCATTTGAGTTACCGGTCTCTCACCTACTCCAGCACTAAATAATAAATGAGGATTATCAATTAAGTCTATTTGTGATGTAGGTACATAATCCCAAAACTTTTTGAGCATATTTAATTTTATAGTAGCTCGTGTGATTACGGAAATATAGGCATTGTTCTCATCTAAGGAATCACTGGACTCAAATGGATTTTTTTTAGACCATTGACCATGTGCTTTAATACATCTCATGTAAAAGGTAAGCTGTTGCTCACTGTGATTTTGGTAACGTTTATATAGCCTAGTGTTTGCAAAAAATTCTTTTGCCCTTTCTTCATTATCCCAAACCTGTAATAATCCGTAAACGCTCCAGTCTGGTTTCGGGTTAAAATTTTCTTTTCCAGAACCGAGCAACTTATAAAACTTTAAACCTTTTACTTTCTTCATCGGGCGATGAGCAAATTGCATCATACCAAATGCCCAAAGCTTTTGTTTGAGACATGGGTATTTAAAAAAAGTAAGTGTAGTAATTTGCTTTGACATGTATTACAAAGATAGACGGCAATACAACTAAAATGGTTAAATTGATGTTGTAAATATGAATCTATTCAATACATGAACATGTATTTTTAGTGCAGCGCGCGATTGCAATGCATGTAACGCTTGCTAATGAACTGCACATTTGAAATACGCAGATTGTGAATAGCTTTAAATATTTCACTTAGATCTTTTGAAAATTATAAATTATTAAATCGACATTAATTCATTTCCTGCGAGTTACAAACGTTTTAATTACACTCACGTTGTGCATGCGCACAACAAATCATTACGATAAATCAAACGTAACCTATAACTGAAATTTCAAGTTTAGGTATTGATTACATTCCGCTTGGGCAAAAGTGAAATAAAAACCATAAAAAATGCCTCTTGAAAATTCAAGAGGCATTTTAAGTATGTAAAGAAACACTTAATTAAGCTGCGTTATCTTCTTTAATTTTATTCAAAGCACTTCCTTTATGGAACCACTCAATTTGAGCAGCGTTGTAGGTGTGATTTGCTTTAATTGTATCCTTAGTACCGTCTGCATGAGTAATCTCAATTGTTAAAGGTACGTCTGGAGAGAATTTAGCAAGATCTACAAAGTTGAACGTGTCATCTTCTTGAATCAAGTCATAATCTGCTTCATTTGCAAATGTAAGTCCTAGCATACCTTGTTTCTTCAAGTTAGTCTCATGGATACGTGCAAATGATTTTACAATCACGGCAACTACTCCTAAGTGACGTGGTTGCATCGCTGCATGCTCACGAGAAGAACCTTCACCATAATTGTGATCACCTACTACAATTGAAGGAATACCAGCTGCTTTATAAGCTCTTGCTGTTGCAGGCACTGCGCCATACTCACCATCTAATTGATTTTTAACAAAATTAGTTTGTTTGTTAAATGCATTAACTGCACCTATCAAAGTATTGTTTGCAATATTGTCTAAGTGTCCTCTAAAACGTAACCATGGTCCTGCCATAGAAATATGGTCTGTAGTACATTTCCCAAATGCTTTAATCAATAATTTTGCATTACTTAAATCAGTACCTATAGGTGTAAATGGTTCTAATAACTGTAAACGATCTGAATCTTCAGCCACTTTAACAACTACACCAGTTCCATCTTCTTGAGGCGCTAGGTAACCATCATCTTTTACTTCAAATCCTTTAGGAGGTAATTCCCATCCTGTAGGCTCGTCTAACATCACTTCTTCACCATCTTCATTAATAAGCTTATCGGTCATTGGATTAAAGTCTAATCTACCTGCAATCGCAATAGCTGCTACCATTTCTGGAGACGCTACAAAAGCATGTGTATTAGGGTTACCATCAGCACGTTTTGCAAAGTTTCTATTGAAGGAGTGGATAATAGAGTTTTTAGGTGCGTTTTTAGGATCACTATAACGTGCCCACTGACCAATACATGGTCCACAAGCGTTTGTAAAGATCTTTGCATTTACATTTTCAAACACTCCTAATATTCCATCACGCTCTGTGGTGTAACGTACTTTTTCTGATCCAGGATTGATTCCAAACTCTGCTTTAGTAACTAGTTTTTTATCAATAGCCTGTTGTGCTACAGAACTTGCACGAGAAAGATCTTCATAAGAAGAGTTTGTACAAGAACCTATCAGTCCCCATTCTACTTTTAATGGCCAGTCATTTTCAGTTGCCTTTTCATTCATTGAACCTACTTCAGTCGCAAGATCTGGTGTAAATGGTCCGTTGATTAATGGCATTAATGTATCTAAATTGATCTCAATTACTTGATCAAAGTATTGCTCTGGATTTGCATAAACTTCAGGATCACCAGTTAGGTAATCTTTTACTTCATTTGCAGCATCTGCAATGTCAGCTCTCTCAGTAGCACGTAAATAACGTTCCATAGAGTCATCATATCCAAAAGTTGAAGTAGTCGCTCCTATCTCTGCTCCCATATTACAGATAGTACCTTTACCAGTACAAGAAAGGTTAACAGCACCATCACCAAAGTATTCTACTATTGCACCAGTTCCTCCTTTAACAGTCAGAATCTCTGCTACTTTAAGAATAACATCTTTTGGGGCAGTCCATCCAGATAATTTACCGGTAAGTTTAACACCAATTAACTTAGGAAATTTCAATTCCCAAGCCATTCCTGCCATTACGTCTACAGCATCTGCTCCACCTACACCTATAGCAACCATTCCTAGTCCTCCAGCATTTACAGTGTGAGAATCTGTACCAATCATCATTCCTCCTGGGAATGCATAGTTTTCAAGAACTACTTGGTGAATAATTCCAGCTCCTGGTTTCCAGAAACCAATACCATATTTATCTGATACAGATTCTAAGAAATTAAATACTTCGTTTGAGGTATTCATTGCACTTTGAAGATCAGCAGTTGCACCATTCTTTGCCTGTATCAAGTGATCACAATGCACAGTTGTAGGAACCGCTACTTTATCTTTACCTGCCTGCATAAATTGCAATAAAGCCATTTGAGCAGTTGCATCTTGACATGCGATACGATCCGGTGCAAAGTCTACATAATCCTTTCCTCTTGTGAAAGCTTTACCTGGAGTACCATCCCATAAGTGAGAATATAAAATTTTCTCTGCAAGTGTAAGTGGCTTGCCAGTGATCTCACGTGCTTTATCTACACGAGCTGGCATCTCAGCATACACCTTTTTAATCATATCAATATCAAAAGCCATATATCTAGTTTTAATTAGTCTTTTTTAAGGATTGCGAAGTTACAAAAATGACACGTGAAATGAAAGCCCAACCGCTCTACCACTGTAGTTTAGACAATATCAAAATAGCGAGTAAAAGAAATAGAAATAATTATGAATTTAATAATTATACAAGCTTAAATTATCAATTTCTTAATTTAAACAGATTAAATCACTAAACACACAATTAGTAAGTGTTTCAAATTTTTAAAAGTAATCGAAAAATTATTTTTTACTGACAGCTTTAATAAGAAAATAAATAGCAGCAATATCTGCCGCATATCCTAATACCATAAAACTATAGCTAAATATAGGGTAGACCGTTTTATACACAGCTCCTGCGCCAACTAAAATACCTCCTATTAAAAAAAGGTATAAACTAGCAGAATATTTATGCATTATTATAGAATCTTTGCGATAATACTATTTTCGGTATAACCTTCTGCTTCAGCCTTGTAGTTTTTAATAATGCGATGTCTTAAGATCCCTGTGGCAACTGCCTTTACATCTTCTATATCTGGACTGTATTTACCATTGACTGCTGCATGAGTCTTTGCGGCAAGAATTAAATTTTGCGATGCACGCGGTCCTGCACCCCAATCTATATACTCCTTTACTATCTCTGGTGCAGCATCAGATTTAGGTCTTGTTTTACCTACTAATGCAACAGCATATTCTATAACATTATCTGCTACAGGAATACGACGTACTAGCTGTTGAAAATCTATTATTTCTTGTGCATTAAACAATGCATTAATTTGTGGTTTATGATTACTAGTGGTGGCCTTAACGACATTTACTTCTTCTTCAAATGAAGGGTAAGCTAGATTAATAGCAAACATGAATCGATCTAGTTGTGCCTCTGGTAAAGGATAAGTACCTTCTTGCTCTATAGGGTTTTGTGTAGCTAGTACAAAATATGGTGCATCTAATTTATAATTGTGTCCTGCAACAGTAACCGTTTTCTCTTGCATCGCCTCTAAAAGTGCAGCTTGTGTTTTAGGTGGTGTACGGTTAATCTCATCTGCCAGGATGATGTTAGAAAAAATAGGTCCTTTAATGAATTTAAAGGTTCTATTTTCATCTAATATTTCACTTCCTAATATATCGCTAGGCATTAAATCTGGTGTAAACTGTATGCGTTTGAACTGTAGTCCTAGAGCTTGAGAAATCGTATTTACCATTAAGGTTTTTGCAAGTCCAGGAACACCTACTAGTAAGGCGTGTCCACCTGCAAAAATTGAAATCAGAATCTGGTCTATGACTTCATCTTGTCCTATAATGATTTTTGCAATTTCTTTTTTGAGTTCTTGGTGCTTTTTAACCAAGTTATCGATAGCAGTTACATCTGACATGTGGCCTGTTTATTATTTATTCCATTCGTTTTCAAAATCACAACCTTTAAACTCTGCACCTATCTTAATATAGGTGTCTTTTAATTTTTCAGATTGCCATTTTCTAATGGCTTTTACTTGTTTATCTCTTAATGCAATATCTTTGATTTTCAAATAATCTAGGGCATAGTCTGCCTTGTGATCTTTAATTTTATTAATTACATAGATAATTTTAAATGTTTCACGACCTATTTGATCTTTCTCATCTATGATACCACTCACATCTCCTTTTTCAAGAAAGATTATTTGTCTAGTTAGGTCTTCAGAAAGTCTAGTAAGGTCTAGTCTTGCTTCACCAGTATTAGGGTTTATTAATTTACCACCATTTTTTGCAGTTTCTTTTTCATCACTTATTTCTCGAGCCGCTTGATCAAATGTGATTTCACCTAAAATAATACGGTCTCTCATCTCATCTAGTTTTTGCTTTGCTTCATTCACCTGGGCAACTGATATGTACGGATATAATAAAATATGACGCACATCACGCACCTGTCCTTTTACCTTTTCAACTTTTAATATATGCCATCCAAAAACAGTTTCAAATGGCTCACTTACCTCACCTTCAGTTAAAGAGAATGCAGCCTCTTTAAATTCTTTTACAAATTGATCTCCTCTTTTTAAAGAAATAATTCCTCCTTGACGTTCTGTTGCTACGTCTTCAGAGAATAGGGCAGCTTTTGCGGCAAAGCTGGCTCCATTTTCAAGAACGTCTGTACGGTATTCATTAAGTTTATCTACTACATCTTTTACGGCATCTTCACTAGGTTTAGGCTTTACAACAATTTGAGCCATTTCTACCTCAGTATTAAATAGAGGACGCTCTTCTTCTGGAAGGTTATAAAAGAAGGCTCTTACTTCTTCAGGAGTAATTTCAACTTCTTCAGTAATACGTTGCTGCATACGTTGAGCTAGCTTCATATCTCTGGTAATACGATTTAAAGCAGATCTTAATTCTGGCATGCTACTTTTTTGATATTTTTTCAAAACAGCTTCATCACTTCCTAGAATACCTTTAAAATATGCGATACGTTGATCTGTTTCTGCCTCTACTTCTTGATCACTCACTGTAATACTGTCTTGTACTGCATGGTGAGCAAACATCTTTTCACGCAATATACTTTCTATCAACTGACAGTCTGATAATTCACCTAGATCTTGATCGCCTTGAATTTCTAAAAGCTGCTTTTTAATATCTGAATTAAGTATAACATAATCACCTACTACACCTGATACTCCATCGATAAGCTCTCTAACCTGAACTACTGGAGCTGGTTTTACAGAATCTATTTTACGCATAGCCAGCAGCACTTCTTCCTTTACCTGCTCATCAGACATTTGAATGGTATCTGTTTGTGCTAGAGACGCTTTCGCGAAAGCGAGACCTAATACAACCAATAGGTATTTATGACTTAATTTGAAATTTCTTACTCTTGATAGCATCATCTAATAAATCTTTTTCTAATTTTTTAATGTAATTAAGTTTGCGCCTGTTAAGCAACACTTGTTTTATTGTAGGTTTAACGTAAGATAGTGGTGCATTATCACCGCGGCGCAATACATTATTGAATCGCACCAAATATACGCCAACACTATCTTCTAATTTCCAATATTTATTATCTTTTATATACTGATCTTCATTTGCCGGCGTGATGGCACTCACTCGATTAAAAACAATCTTCTTTTGTACCCAAATACTATCGTTTAAAAAATGACTTTTAAATCCTAACGATAGACTGTCTATTTTTTTTAAGGCATCTACCGTGCCTTTTTTAAATAGCTTATTTACCATTTCAACATCTGCATATAAAGGATCTAATTGCACATAACGGAATTGCACTAAATCCTCGTTGAGTTTAAAGTCCTTTTGATGCTCGTTAAAATAGTTTTCTATGGCTACAGATTTAATAAGTGTGTCCAGATTTTGCTTAGTCAGCTCTTGCTTATAGGCCTGTGAATACAGCTCAAATCTATATTTCTCAATTAATTTATCAAGCTGTTCTTGTTGTGATAAGGATATATTTTTGCGGGCATTTTGCATTAACAGTCGCTCTGTCGCCCAATTATTTATATAACCAGATACGATAATTGTGCTGTCCTCTGTCGTGTAATGATCTGGTAACAGGTTTTCTATATCTTCATTTGTAAGATATGCATCGCCCACTACAACCACTGCATCTACTGGTTGAGATTGTTTAAAATATTCACAAGAGTTGATCAATATTAAAAAAGCTATGTAATAAAACAGTTTATGCATTTTTTGCTATTGCTTTTTTAACTTTTTTAAAGGTCTTTTTATTCACTTCAATTGTCCTACCATTTCTCAACGAAGACAACCAGTCTTTTTCTAGTTGCTGCTGGTAATCGTTGATCACGGCACCACGCGCTTCTTCTAAAGTTTTTGAAGAAGGCTCTAAGATCTCTTTTACAAGAATTACTTTGTAAAAGCCTGTTTTTTCATCATAATAGATTGATGACACGCCTTCTTTAACTTCAAAATTTTCTGGTAGGCGATTATAAGTTTCTTCTACAACACCATTAGACATCATCACCTTAGTACGTCCATCAATATTAAATTGTTTTTTAATATCCTCTTTAGAGGTGCCATTTTTTAATAACTGTTGTACTTCTTTTGCTACCTGTTCTGTAGTATTTTGTGTTAAGATAATATCTAATCTACGTTTCCATTGATATTTATCTTTATGTAAGTCATAGTATGCTTGTTGACCTAGTGAATCTTCCTTGGCCTTATTCCATACTTTGGTTTCTAGTAAATCAAACAATAAAAGGCCTTCTTTATACTCATCATATATAAAAGCAAAGTCTTTATTTTCATTCTCTAGATTTTTGTCATAATAGGCTGCTATAGAAGTATCGATAAAATCATAATAGAACTTTTTCACCTTTTCTTCTTTACTACTATAATTAGTAAAATCTTTTTTCTGACGACTCATAACGTTTTTATAGAAATCTGCATAGGTAATTTCTTTATCGTTAATAGTAAACATTTTTAAACCAGCTGTTTTGTGAGCAGCATCAAATTGCCAGCTATTGTTTAATATAGAATCTGTTATCACCGTATTTAAGACAGTAAGCACGTCATCAGATCGTTGTACATTGTATTTTTCTCGCAATCTTTTATTAAATGAATCAGTAATCTTGCGAGCTCTAGGTGATTTTCTGATTTTTTCTTTTAGGGATGGAGCGAGTTCTTCATAACTACCTACAGGATGTTTTTCTATCAATTTAACGATATGCCATCCAAATTTAGATTTAAAAGGAGCTGAGTATGATCCTTTTTCCTTTAAACTAAATGCAATATCTTCAAATACAGATGCATTCAATCCACCTGTACCGAATCGATCTAACTTACCACCACGTGAAGCAGAATTCATATCATCAGAGAATTCCCTAGCTAGTTCTTCAAACTTACCAGTCTCTTGTAATTGTTTATAAACTTCGTTAATCCGTTTTTCTGCTGTTTTTTCTTGCGCGTCTCTAGCATCAAAAGTCATGATATGCGACACAGTTATCTCTCCTCTAGCTGGTCTATCCTCAAAAACCTTAACGATATGATACCCAAAATCAGTTCTAAAAATATCTGAATGTTTTCCCACCTCAGTGTTGAATGCGGCATTCTCAAATGGATATACCATTCTAAAAACACTAAACCAGCCCAACTTACCTTCATTACCGGCACTAGGACCTTCACTTTTTGTACGTGCTAATTGAGAAAAGTCTGCTCCATTATCTAATTCATTTTTAATAGAATTAATTTTATTCCACGCTTTTAATGTGTCTTGTGGTGAATCACCTGGACCTACTTTGACTAGTATGTGACTTGCGTTTACTTCCCTTTTCTTACGATCATAAGCCTCTCTAACTAAAGATTCTGTCACTTCAGTATCTGTTAAATAAGCTTGAGCTAGACTTTGCCTGTAATTATTAAGCTCTTTTTTATAGGACTCTTTGTGATCAAGATTCATTTCATACGCCTGTAATAGCTTTAATCTATAGTCTATATAAAGGTCTAAATAATTATCAATATCTTTTTGAGAATCATCCTGTACGATGTCTAGGTTCTTAAGATAAACTCTCATAAATGTCCCTGCATCATAGGTATTATTATCTATGGTCAGTAATGTTTTATTTTCTAGTTCTTGAGCGACCGCTATAGAACTTATGAAAAGTAATAGTATCGTAAAAAAACGTTTTATAGAAATCATATTAATTCTCTTTCAAGGCTAGCAAAAATAACCATATTTTAACCCTATACAAAACGCTTCCTTTCTAGAACTAGTATATTGATTTTACTTCTATTTTAATCATACATTCTATAGTAACGATCTAGTTAGTTATTAAACGCTGTCACGACTTAATTATCATGATAAAAAGTACGCATCAAGTCACTATTCCATTACCTATAAACAAAGTAATGGAACTATTTAAAAATCAGGATTATTTTAAAGAGTGGCAAAAAGGATTAGTCAGTTTTAAAAACCTAACACCTCATATAGGTCAACAAGGAAGTAAACGCAGTATGAAAATTAAAGCTGCTGGCACAACAATAACAATGATTGAAGAGATAACCGCTATAGAATTACCGCACTTATGGGAGGCAACATATAGAACAAATGGTGTACTCAATAAGCAAAGTAATAAATTCCAAGAAAAACTGATTAAAAATGGGGATGATACACAACTAGTAACCATATGGGATAGCACGGCTACATTCACTTTTACTGGAATGATGCGCATTATCGCAAAAGGCAGACCACAAATTTTCACTTCTCAAACGCACCAGCATATGGAAGATTTTAAGACCTTTGCAACCTCAATGTAAACTCTTATGGATAGAAAACTTAAATTAATATGGGACTTTAAAGGTCCTGATGCCCAACGTACTGCCCAGCATCATGTTATCCATTTAGATGAATTCATTGTACGTGACAAAATAGAATCATTAGGCACTGGAGTAGAAAAAATAAACGATAATCACTTTATCGCATTTATGGGAATTGAAGAAGTAGCCATGCCGCCAGTACGTGATGCGTTAAAACCACATCGTGGACAATTGTGGATGGTTTAATACGCTTTCGCGAAAGCGTATTCTATAAAACAAGCGGTATTTAATGATCTAGACACTATTCTACTTTATAAATGATTATATATTGCTTAATTTTAAGTACTAAATTATCGCCATGGAAACGAATCATTTGAACTGGACCAGAAACGAGTTTCAAACTTACCTTTTACTCTACTGTGCAAGCGCAGACTTATCTCAAGGAGCAGAGGAATTACATTTCATAAAAGAACATGTGGCAAAATCTGATTTTAGAACTATCCACAAAGTCTTTAATAACGATACAGATTACCAAAGCCTTAAAAGAATTCAAGAGTATGTTAAACACCATAATTTAACTAATCAAGAACTGACAGAAACCTTCAGAGAGGTTAGAATCCTTTTTAAAATAGATGGTGAATTTGACGCTATGGAAAAGCACTTGTTAAACATGCTTAAATCTATACTGAACTAATGGATTTTTCTCTTTTTGAAAGTGTATTAGAGGAGTCACAAATAATAAGTGGTGACGGACTTAAGGTGCGTTATCATCATATATGGCACATGGACCAGCCTTTAAAAGCCCTATGTTTATTATTACCAGAGACGACCGAAGAAGTAAGTAATATCATGAAAATCTGTTATGAAAACGATCTACCTGTAGTTGTACATGGTGGTTTAACTAATCTTGTAGGCAGCACAGAAACTGATGGTCATGAGGTCGTTATTTCAACAGAACGTTTAAATAATATTGAAGAGATCGATACCTCTAGTAGAACCATGACGGTACAGGCTGGTGTGATACTAGAGAATATCCACGAGGCCGCTGCCAGTGCTGACCTTTTATTCCCTCTCAATTTTGGGGCAAGAGGTAGCGCACAAATAGGAGGAATCATATCTACAAATGCTGGCGGATTAAGGGTTCTTAAATACGGTATGACTAGACAGTTGATTCTAGGCCTAGAAGCTGTCATGGCAGACGGTAGCATCATCTCTTCTATGAAAAAAATTATAAAAGACAATAGCGCCTATGATGTTAAACAGCTTTTCATAGGCTCAGAAGGTACTTTAGGAATTGTTACAAAAGCCATTTTAAAATTAGAAGAAGCACCTAATAGTAGGAATGCCGCTTACATAGGATTCAATGATTACCATAAGGTGGTTACCTTCCTTAAATACATGGATAGTAATCTAGCTGGTAAATTAAGTGGTTTTGAGCTTATATGGCGCAATAGTTATGTGCAAATGACTAGTGTGAGTGATGCTGTAAGACCACCTTTACCATATGAATATAACTATTATGTACTTATAGAAGCTCTAGGAAGTCATCCACAAAATGATCAAATAGAATTTCAGGTATTACTAGAGAATGCCATTGAAAAGGAGCAAGTACTGGATGCTGTAATGGCACAATCACCTAGTGATGTTGAATGGTTTTTTAGAATCAGAGAAGACGTTAATAATTTAGTCGATTTCATGAAACACGACCAGCATTTTGACATTAGTCTACCTATACCATTGATAGGACAATACATTGCTGATCGCTATAAATCGCTCTCACAAATAGAAGGTGTTGAACAGGTTTTTGCCTTTGGCCATGTGGCAGATGGTAATATTCATTTTATGGTAGGAAAAACAAATTTAAGTCCTGAATTAAAAAAGCAAATTGACCATTGCATCTATGATGGACTTAAAGAAATGGGTGGATCTGTAAGTGCTGAACATGGTATAGGAACCCATAAAAAGGATTATTTAAAACTATGCCGCAGTATAGAAGAAATAACTTTAATGAAATCCATTAAATCGATTATGGATCCTAAATCTTTATTAAATCCAGGTAAAATATTTTAGTCTACATAATTGTTAATAGCATCCTCATTAGTTTCTATGTAACAAAAACGCGTTAAAATATAAAGCCCAAATAAGTAACTACCTCTTTCTATAAAATAAAACCTTAAAGGAAACAATTCATAATAATAAGCTACCATCGCAGCAAAATCTGCAAACACAAACGCAAAGGTCGCGTACATAAGGTATGCAGAATTGAAAGTACTCCTAGTCGCATTTGAAAAGCCTACTAGTAAACATGTAGTCATACCTATTATACCAGTAAGTAAGATCAAAACATATTCTAAATTTGAGTCTATCCTTTCTTCAAAATTCTGGACGTTATAGAAATGAAAACCAATGTGTATCAAATAAATAAACAGGTAGGTCACATACTCATATCGCTTTATGAGATCCCATTGCACATTTTTCACAACCCAGAATATGATTACCGAATAAGTTAAAATACTGGATGTAAGAAATAAACTCTTACCATATGTAAAATCATAATAATAGAATCCTATGCTAGACAATAATTGTAATACATATATAATATACAACCATTTACTATAATGACCTATTACAATAAAGAAATACAAAGCTACTGCTAGAGTAGATAGGACACGAGCTAATCTTATATATTCTATATCACCTAGTAAGACAATGACTATATTAAATACTATAAATATAGCACTAAGTATAAGCATCTGATTCCTAACGGCTAAATACCTGAACCATTTAAATAGAAACATAAACTTACATTT